>CALRHD010000001.1 GCA_943359325.1 Candidatus Uhrbacteria bacterium
TCCCAATGGAGGTTGTCGAAGTATGCGGCGATGTAGTCAGGGCGTTGTGCAGGAAGATAGTCGACCATGAATGCGTGCTCCCAAACGTCCATCGCGATAATGACTCGTGTGTCGACAAGGTGTCCGACTTCATGGTCGGAAATCCAGACATTGTGGAACACTTTCGCTTTTGCGTCGTACGTTAATAACGTCCAGCCACTACCACGCATAAGTCCCACTGCAGTAAATTCCGCTTTCCATGCGTCAATAGATCCATACTGCGCTGCCAGTGCATCGGCGAGCGTGCCTGCTATCGCGTCACCACCGCCAAGTGCTTCGAAATAGAGTTCATGGAGTCTCATACCGTCAAATTCAAAACCGAATCGACGTTTTAATTCTGAAAGCGCGAGTGCATTTTTTTCTGCATCGTCTTTGTATTCTGCGATGTTGTCATTGATCGCGTTCACGTTTTTGACGTAACCTGCGTAGAGTTTGAGGTGTACCTCGATTTGTTTCGTCGACAGACCTTTAAGCTCGGGCAGATTGAACTGTTGTTCGGTGTAGGGCATATTATTTTATTTTACGCGCGATTTCCGCATATTTTTTGAGCATGTCGTCGTCGGACGGGAGTTTGACGGTACGATCTTTCATACCATCACCCACGTTTATGGTGTAAATATTCTCTGTATTGCCCCGCGCACGTTCGGTTGCAAAGCCAAAGTCGAGGATGACCATACGACCATCTTCGGTCATTTGTATGTTCGATGGATGCAGATCGCGATGGTAGAGGCCGTGCTTGTGCAAAAGGTTTATGGTGTTTTCTAGGGTGGTGTACTGCGATTGCGAGAGTACAACGCTCGGACCTTTTGTCATGCGGTTTACATGTGCGGCAATCATGCCAAAATGTTCCTCCCCGATTCCTTCCAAAGTGCCGCTATTGTATTCGTCGACGAGTCGTGGCGGCAATGTGTTCACGAATTCGTCGGTAAAAAGTGTTTCCAAAAGTGCATCTTTACGCATGCGTGCAATCTCTAAACGACGGTCATCCTCATCCTTGGGAACAATCGTTAAAAGATGCTGACGGAGTGTGCGTTCGAATAATGTTTCACCTGGGACAAAGTCCATGAGCATCCATAGGTGATCCTCGTCGCGTAAAAGCGAGAGTGGACGAGGAATATCCGCGTAGGAGATATCCGGATTTTCTTTCTGCGCACCACGCACCAATTGATACGCACGTTCATGGAGCGTGAATTCGGTCATCATATCCGTTCCAATGAGCTCTTGTTCCCGCGTGCGGCGATTTTCTTGTTTGACGACCCATGGTTTTCGCGCGTCTTCATTTTGCCAAATGTGCAGGAGAATGACGTCGGCCGAACGCCCCGAACCTATTGTTTCTGCGCGGTTATCTTTGATCATTGTTTCTATTTCTGTAATTTTTTGACGTTCTTCGTTGTGTAACGCAAACGTATCCTTGCGTTCGACACGACGCAATTCTTTTGGAAAGCTTCGAAGTTCTCCGCTGATATTGATAGACATAAAACAAAAACGTCTACAGCACGAAGCAGTAGACGCCACTGACAATTTCTTCGACGCCAGAAATGGCGATGGTATTGACAGGGAGGTTTGCGTAGGCGGCTTGCGCCTGAGACTTGGCTTTGTCGCCCCTGAAGCAGCGCGCCTCACGGCCGTCAGAGAGAGTAAAGGTGGACTCATCCTCGTCCATGATTGCCAGAAGATCCGTGATCTCCTTGATGAGCGAAGAGGAAAGCATATCAATTCTCCATGAGTTTTATGAGACTATCATACACTATTCTTTCTCGCAAGTGGACGGCGGGACTGTTTTACGGTATTTTTGAGGTTATTATGCGAATTCTCGCGATAGAAACCAGTTGTGATGAAACCTCGATTGCCATTTTGGATTGCGCTGGCGGTGTGGTGACTCCCGTGGTGCATATCATTCGGTCTCAAGTCGACATCCATGCAGCGTTTGGTGGCGTGGTGCCAGAAGTGGCGGCGCGGGAGCATTTAGCCCATCTTTTGAAGATGATCCGCGAACATGTCGACCCTCGGGGTGAGGGCATCGACGCGATTGCGGTCACGGTGGGCCCTGGGTTGGCGCCGGCGCTTCGTGTTGGCATCGATGTCGCAAAAACACTTGCGGTTGAGTGGAATAAGCCTTTTGTTCCCGTTTGCCATCTCGAAGGTCATATTTATGCGAATTGGATTACAAAGACATCAGATTTAAAATTTCCCGTTCTTGCACTCATCGTATCGGGTGGACATACGGAGTTGGTGCTCATGAAAGGTCATGGTGAATTTGAACGGCTGGGGGAAACGATCGACGATGCCGCAGGGGAGGCGTTCGACAAAGTGGCAAAGATGTTGGGTCTGCAATATCCTGGAGGCCCGGAAGTCGAAAAATTGGCGGTGGGCGGGAACGTCGCAGCATTTGCGTTTCCTCGCGCTATGACGGATCGTGATGGTTTTGATTTTAGTTTTGCGGGATTAAAAACTGCAGTACTTTATTTTCTGCGGGAGAATGAGTCACACATGCACAACGAGAAGTTTCGGCGCGATGTTGCTGCGTCATTTCAAGAGGCTGTTGTTGACGTGCTCATAAAGAAGACGACGAAGGCCATAGCAAAATACGCTCCTCTATCACTTGTACTTGCGGGCGGCGTTGCGGCAAACAGTGTACTGCGGGAGCGGTTTGCAGCGCTCGGCCTAGAGCATAATGTCGACGTCCATGTGCCTGACTTTGCCTATAGCCTCGACAACGCCGCAATGATTGGCTGTGCGGGCTATTATCGGTTCTTGCGGGGCGGCGTTGCAGTGGATGTATTTGCGGTAAAGGCAGAACCGAATTTGGACATTGTATGATGACACGAAATGCCGACGAAACAAAAAAAATCGCTGTTGATCTCGCATCAACGCTTCATGGTGGCGAGGTAGTTCTGCTCGTGGGTGACCTTGGAGCAGGGAAGACGACGTTTGTACAGGGACTTGCGGCGGCGCTTGGTTCAACATCTCGCGTAAAGAGTCCGACATTTGCCGTTATGAATGAATACACTGCCACTTTTGGTGCCATTCGCCGTATTGTGCATGCAGATTTGTATCGTTTCAGCAGCGCCGACGACGTCCGCGCCCTTGCTCTCGACGATGAGCACCGCCCCGACACCGTTATCGTCATCGAATGGCCAAATGCCATCGCTTACGATTTTCGCGCCGACCATACGGTAATCATTGACCACGCAGGAGGGGACAGTCGAGAAGTTACAATCCAATAACTCGCTTCACCTCGTCGACGGCGGTGAGTCCGTCGAGGGCTTTGAGAAGGCCGTCTTGCGCCATACTTACCATGCCTTGGCGCTTGGCGAGGTCGCGCATTTCGTATTCGGAGAGGACGCCTTTGAGAATTGCTTGTTCCAAGTCGGCGTCGTGGGTAATAATTTCGTATGCACCAACGCGACCCTTGAACCCTGTGTTGTTGCATACCGTACAGCCTGCACCGACGAAGAATTTCAGTGCGTCCATGTTCGGTTTTGGCTCTCCAGAGTTTTCGGGAATGTCGTTAAGTTGTTTTTTGACGAGTTCGAGCGTTTCAGGATCGATGACGGCATCTTTTTTGCACGCTTGGCAAATCTTACGCACCAATCGTTGCCCCATGATGGCATTGAGTGCAGGCGCCAGCAAAAACGGTTTGACGCCCATTGAGAGGAAACGAGGAATAGCGCCTGCGGCGTCGTTTGTGTGAATGGTGGAAAGCATGACGTGCCCCGTGAGCGCCGCTTGAATGGCGATTTCGGCAGTTTCGAGATCGCGAATTTCGCCGACCATCACAATGTCGGGGTCTTGGCGCAGAATGGAGCGCAATCCTTTTGCAAATGTGTAGTCTTTACTGTAGTCAATTTGGCTTTGGTTCAGCCCATGCACTTTGTATTCAACAGGGTCTTCGAGCGTGATGATTTTCACGTCGGGCGTGTTGAGTTTCTTCAAAATCGCGTAGAGCGTCGTTGTTTTACCGCTTCCTGTTGGCCCAGTCGTCACAATCATGCCGTTCGGCTTTTCGGTTTCGCGCTGGAGACGTTTTAACATTGGCGCACGGAAGCCGAGTTCTTCGAATGCAAGCGAAATAGAATCAGGATTCAAAAGACGCATGACGACTGACTCGCCGTATGCCGTTGGAATCGTTGATGTACGAACGTCGATTTCCTTTTGTTGCTGGAAAATCGTAAATCGACCGTCTTGCGCTTGGTCGGTGACGTTCAGTTTGAGACTGGCGATGAGTTTGATGCGGTTGATGATTTTTTTCCATTTGTCGCGGTCAAGCACCGCAATTTCTTGCAGCATGCCGTCGACACGGAAACGTACGGCAATGCCTTTTTCTTCGGCCTCAATGTGAACGTCCGAGGAGCCAAGCTGCACCGATGCAGCGATAATCGCTGCAAGCACATCGGTAATGTTCGCCGTTTTGAGAATTTCCGCAATTGCCGCCGCATCCTTCATTTTGCCTTGGAATGTCGCAAGCTCGGCTTCGGTAATCTGCACGCCTTTGACGACGACGCTAATTTTTGGCAGCGTTTCGTAGAGTCGCAAGCCCTGTGCAAAGCTTTGTTCAGAAATGGTGTAGAGGCCGACGTTTGTTTTATGACGTTCGCCAAGCTCGTATGCCAATTCTTGTACTGCTTTTTCGTTTGGCGCAACGGCACCAAGGCGAAGTTCTGGCCCAGTAAAGAGGAACGCGATCGCCTTTAATGCTTTCGCCTGCACTTGTGGTAAAAGCGTCAATGCGTCGGCGTTAATAGGGAAGCCCTTGAGATTGATGTACGGAATATTCAGTGTTGCGGCGAGTTGCTGTGTTTCGCTTTCTTTTTCTTTGAGCGAAATAACGTCCATTTTTTCTGAGAACTTTTCGCTCGTTACTGTGTCGGTAAGTACGATTTTTTGTGAAGCGGGGATAGCAGGAGTCACGCTCACAATTGAAGGCCGTTCGACGGCCGGAGTCTCAACAACAACTGCCACGGCAGCCGGCTTGGGCTGACGCTGCTTGAGAAGATCGGCAATGGAGGGAAGAGAGGCGGGCATGGAGAAAGCTTTTTCAACGACGGAAAATTCGTGAAACAACATGTTCAATTCGTGGGTGGGGAGATGATGTTGAAAGAGAGTGAACGAATTCCGTCCACATGGAATAGTTGAATACGGTTGTTGCGCCGCCCAAACACACGATGCCGGCAACAAGCATGAGTGCGGCAATGGCAAAGAGGAAAACGATAAGTGTGAAAGACGACGACGCCGCAGCAAAGAGGACAACGAGCAGCATGGCGAAAAGCAGTAGGCCAACGGCGATGAAGCCCGTCACCGCGAAGTTGATAAGGAAAAGTATTGCGGAGAGTTCGAGTGTGAAGAGCCAATGTTTTGAAAAGAATGTGGTGCTGTTGTGGAATGCGGTGCGCACCGATTCGTTATTGCGAATAACGTGGACGAGGGTCAGCATGCCGACAGACGAAAGGAGAAACAGCACAGGCAGCATGAGGAGATACATGCCAAACGCAATCGGCAGACTGACGGAGGGGAGTGCGGCGATGAGGTTCCGCATAAGCATGCCGCTCCCGAGAATGACAATGCTGACGGAGAGCCAGAGAATAATGTCGACAGCAACAATACGCAGGGCGTGAAAACCTTGGAGTTCGCGAGTAATGCTGCGAAGACCGTTATGCGGCTTGCGACGCATCGACGTATGGACGCCGTGGAGCACGATGTGTTGTGATGCAACGATAAGAAAAAAGATGGCAACAAGAACGACAATACTGACGAGCAGGGTGACGATAATTTGAGTGAGAGAACCTGTCACCAATGCGCCAAAAAACGTTTTTACTATCGTGAGCCCGTTCCATGCGTCTTCGAGTGTGCTCCACGACAGTGTGCCTTGTTGTAATTTTGGTGCGAGGCGCAGCACATCGTTCGTCACAGCGCCGCTTTGCGCAATGCCTGCAAGAAAGCCAAAAATCCACAAACCACGATGCTGCCAGGTAGCGCGGAGTGCATTTTTTGTCACCGTGCGGTAAACGGAAGTGTATGTTTGCATAGCCTCCACAATATCGGGGCAATTATAGCACATGACGACGTTGGTATGTGGGGTGTGCGCGGGCGGACGTCACTAGGCAAGGAGATACTTATTTTGCGCAACGTCTGTCGCCCAGCCGCAGCGAGCTCCGCGAGCGTCAGCGGCGTAGCGCAGCAGGTGAAGCAAAATGAGTATCTCCGAGCCAGTGACGTCATGTGCCAAGGGTTCGCAAAATGTAAAAGCGAGCTGCGTGTGAGCTCGCTTTTACATTTATGCGTTGACGGATTGAATAGCGATCTTTGGGCGCTTGTTCGCAGGGCCAACGAGTGCTTCAAAAGCTTCCTTCTCAATCGTTTCCTTTTCGAGTAACTCTTTGACGATCGCATCCATCTTTGGCCGTTCTCGGCGAATAACGTCTTGTGCGGTTTTGAGTGCCGTCGAAAGGAAGAGGCTGATTTCTGCGTCGATTTTCTCCGCAATCTTTTCGGAGTAGTCGCGGCCTTCGCTCGATTGTCGCCCGAGGAACAGCGTGCTTTCCCGTTCGCCGTAGGTGCGGGGGCCAAGTTCGTCGCTCATGCCGAATTGAGTAACGAGTTCGCGGGCAAGCGACGTTGCTTTTTGCAAGTCATTGGATGCACCAGTGGTGAGTTCGCCAAAAATTTCTTTTTCAGCGACGTACCCACCGAGTGTCATTGCAAGGTCGTCCTCAAATTCACGTTTGCTGTGCATTTTACGGTCTTCGTCGGGAATGCTCATGGTGTACCCGGCGGCGCGGCCGCGCGCAATGATGCTCACCTTGTGCACATCGTCGCAATAGGGAAGCAGGTGACCAACAACGGCGTGGCCTGCCTCGTGGTACGCCGTGACGAGCCGTTCGTCGGCAGAGAGAATATGACTCTTCCGTTCGGGGCCAAGCATGACTTTTTCGATCGCATCGAGGAGCTCTAACTGGGAGGTTTCTTTTTTGTCGCGACGTGCGGCGAGAATGGCAGCTTCGTTCATGATGTTCATGAGGTCGGCGCCCGACATACCGCTCGTACGTTCTGCAATGCGTTTTAGGTCGACGTCGGCGGTGAGCGGTTTGTTCGCGGCGTGAATGGCGAGGATTGCTTCGCGTTCCTTGAGGTCGGGACGGTCGAGGACAACACGGCGGTCGAAGCGTCCAGGGCGGAGGAGCGCAGGGTCGAGTACATCGGGGCGGTTTGTTGCGGCGATGACAATGACGCCCAAGTTTGGCTCGAAGCCGTCCATTTCAACAAGAATTTGGTTGAGCGTTTGTTCGCGTTCATCGTGGCCACCACCGAGTCCTGCACCACGTTGACGACCCACGGCGTCGATTTCGTCGATGAACACAATGCATGGCGCGGCCTTTTTTGCACGAGCAAACAAATCTCGTACGCGACTTGCACCAACGCCAACAAACATTTCTACAAATTCGCTACCCGAAATATGAAAGAATGGCACGTTTGCTTCGCCTGCAACAGCGCGAGCGATAAGCGTTTTCCCTGTTCCGGGAGGACCCATGAGCAAAACGCCTTTCGGGATCTTTGCGCCGAGGTCGGCAAACTTTTTTGGCGTTTTCAGAAACTCGACGATTTCGGACAGCTCTTCTTTTGCCTCGACTGCACCGGCAACGTCGGCAAACACCACCTTGTTTTTTTTGCTCGTTGCTTCGCGAACGTTCGCTTGGCCGAACATCATTGCTTTGCTGTTTGCACCTTGCATTTGGCGGAGGAAAAACCACAAGACGGCTCCGAACAAGACAACGAAGAGCAGCGTGGGCAAGAAATTGCGGGCAAATTGGGCGGCGGCGCTTGGTTCTTTGACTTCAATAGTGATTGCGCCCAATTGTTCAGGCGTTACGCCGTAGGAGACGAGTAATTCGCCGAGCGCTTGGTTTGATTCTTTTTTGGCAGTGTACGCAGTGTTGTCTTTGTTCGTAATTGTTAACGTGTCTTCACTCACGTCAATTCGGGTGATTTCGCCTGCTTCAATTTTCCCGACAAGTTCCGACACGCCGATGGTTTGTGGAGCGACTTTTTTCGTGTCGATCCGCGAAAATACAACACCAAGCGCAACAATGAAGAACAGGGCGAGAAGAATGTTTTTTGAAAGTGGTTTCATAGCGGGGGCTTACGCCGTCGCTTCTGCTTCTGCGTTTTTCGCTTCTTCGGCTTCTTCAGCTTCGTCTTTGAGCGAAAGTCCGAGGCGGTGTTCGTTTGCTTCGATACTGACGACGCGGAATTTTTTTGTTTCGCCAATCAAGCCGAGTTTTGCAATGTCCTCGATCGGTTTTGAAGAAAGTTCAGAAACGTGTGCAAGGCCTTGAATGTCTTGGTCAAGTTCGACGAAGAATCCGAATGGGTTAACTTTGATGATTTTTCCTTCGACCCATTCGCCGATTTTGTATTTCTTCGCAACGTCCTTCCACGGGTCGTCGATAAGTTTCTTCATGGAAAGGAAGATTTTGCTGCCTTCGATACCGATAATTTCGGCGCGCACACTATCACCAACCTTGAGGACGTCCTTCGGGTGGTCAATGCGTTGCCATGCGATTTCGGAAATGTGTACTAAGCCTTCGAGCGGGGTTGACGCGTTCTTTGGATAGAACTTTACGAATGCGCCAAAATCGGCAATCGCGCTGACATCGCCAGAAACCGTGTCGCCGACGCGACATTGTGCAATGACGTTCTTTTGTTCGTCCTCCCACACCGCCTTTTCGCTGACGATAAGTTTTTCGTCGCCTTCGTTTGCATCGAGAATTTTGACGCGCAAATCTTCACCCACAAAACTCTTCAACTTTTCAAGAATTTTTTGCTTGTCACCACCGGCAACGCGTGGATAGTGTTCGGGCGCCAATTGCGACACAGGCAAAAAGCCTTGTACGTGGCCAACGCGCACCAAGAGGCCGCCTTTGTTTGCATCGAGCACTTTGACCGCGATAGGTTCGCCAGAAACGCGAAGGCCGTCCAAATCGCCCCATGCTTTCTTTTGCCCCGCGTAACGGAATGAAAGCTCCATTTCGCCGTTTTCATTTTCCAAATCAACAACTGTTGCTTCTACGGTGTCGCCTGCGTGGAGATTTTTGTAGACTTCTGCTTCGGTGTAGAGCTCGCGGCCACGAATGACGCCGACCGTAAGGCCATTGACGTCAACGCGGACTTCACGACCTTTTGTGGAGAGCACAAGGCCTTTTACCAAGTCGCCAAGCTTCGGGATTGCGACGTACTGACCTGCTTCGAGTAACTGCTCCATTTGGCTCGTTGTCATATTTTGTGCGTAACCGTGCCGCTTGCTGCGTCGCAGGGCGGGACGTTCACGTGTTAAGGATAGAAAAGTGCGCCAACTGTAGCCGAAGGGCGATTTTTGGTCAATTTTTTGAGTTAAAGAGAGAAAGATGATAGTATATAATGAATCTGTGACCTTTTTGAATATGAAAAAAAATATACTCATCACCAAAAAAGCTCTAAAAAAAGCAGTTTCTCAGTCTTCAAAGATGGAAGGTCAGAGCCTGCAAAGGGCTTCGCGTAATATCCTACTCATCAAAAAGCTCAAACATTATGGCAGAGCATTCTCGCTATAACTTGAAAGACGAAAGCGCGGGGCTTCAGCGTGGGGTATTAAAAAATAGGCTTGGTATACAAAATCAAAACGAACTTGATGATGCCGAAACACTACTTTTGATTGCGAGCTCTTGCTAAGGATTCACAAGTATTTTCTTGCTCCATTGTATTCTTGGGCGGGGAAGATTCGGACGGTTGATATGTCGAAAAACGAGGTTCTGTTTGCGTCGGCAGATCATATTACTGCATCGCTGCGAGAATTTAATTCTGTGCTTCGCACTCACACTGCAGCGTCTCGATATACGAAAAAGTCGCTCGCTGAGGATTTCGCCGTTATTCACTGTGAGATAAATGCTATTCACCCATTTCGAGAAGGCAATGGAAGAACAATCCGTCTTTTTCTTGATCTTCTTGCATTGCGTGTCGGGTATGATTTTATTGATTGGAGCAGAAGCTCTCAGGAAAAATATATTCATGCATGTATTGCAGGAATGGCAAAAAGATATTCGTTTATGCAAAGAATTGTGTACAAGGGTTTGGTGAAGCGTGCTACCATATAGCTACTATGCTTCATCCTCATAATGCCATGTTGCAAGAGTTCCAGATTTCAATCGACAAATTGGTGCCGTTGACACCAAAGGATATTGTCGACGAAGCGAAGCAGCTTCACGATAGTCTTGTTGCCGACGAAAACAGTACCGAAAAGCAGGTGCATGATGCGCTTGTATATGTTGGTCGCAAGGAATTTCCGTACCGAAAAGCGTATGAAGAGTTGTGTGTGAGTGACGAAGAGCAACGCTTGCAAGAAGCGGTGTTTGCACATTTGGAGCCAGCGGTGCGCGAAAAAATCCACAATGTGACTCACCACGGGGTACACGTGCTTGATTATGTAAACAGCAGGCTCTTCGAAGAGCAGCTCACGGCCGACGAACGTTATTCGGTTGAACAGGCGATTTTATTAGCGCACGATGTCCTCAACAAACAATGTAGCGAACGCGCTGTGGAACGAGCGAAAAATTACGAGGATCTCGTGACACGATGGAAAACAGAGGCCGACCGCCTACAGGTGCTGATTGACACGCTGCGTTCCTTTGCCGACCGCGACCCGAAGTGGCAAGGCGAAATTCTTGGCCGTGTGGCGACGCTCGAAGAGGGTTGGTCGGTTGTGGAGCGTGACCCGACAGAAGAGGAAATTAAAAAAGAACTTGAATACTGGACAGACATTTTTGCAGGGGAGGATGAGGAGCCTGTGTCTCCAAGCGCAGAGCTCGCAGATGACGGAATGGATGCGGTATGATACCATTTTGCTGTTATGCAAATCGCTTGGAATGGGTTAGGGAGTTATGTTTTTTCGACGAAAACCGCACAGGGTGACGTCACACTCGTGACAAATCCGTTTGTATCGGGTGACATAAAGTTTCCACGTTCGCAGGTGGCTTCGATTGTTGTTTCGTCACACAACGGTGACGATGCACGGAGTTACGACGCGTTAACGTCGGAATATCCCGAAGATAAACGCTGTCCGTTTAACGTTGAACATGCGGGCGAATACGAAATTCGTGGTGTCGCGGTAACGGGAGTCTACGTGCCGAAGAAAGATGCTTCGATGCACGCGATATATCGGATTGATGTTGAGGCGATGTCGATAGGTTTTTTGGGTGCAATCGACCGTGTGCTCACTGAAAAAGAAGTCGAAGCTCTTGGAAACATCGACGTACTGATTATCCCCGCAGTAAAAGAACTATTGAGCGCGTCGATGGCTGCAGAGATCGTTGCGCTTATTGAACCGCGTATGGTTATCCCGTCGTATACTGACGATGCATCGGCACTATGCCGCGAGTTGTCGTCGCCAACAGAGTCAACCGCAAAGCTGAAATTGACGCGCGCGGTGCTTCCCGAAGAAGACATGAAGATTGTTACGTTTACTCGTTAATATGGCAGGAAAGCATATTTTTCTCGATGAACGCCACCGTGTGCGGCAGCACAACGCATTTGCTGCCATGATTATCGTTGGGCTTCTCGTGGTGTTTGCCATTTGGTTTGTGCAAATTCGCCTCATGGTCAACACGAAAGACTTGGCAAAGGTTGGTGCGGACGTCGAAGCAGCGCGTGCAGCATTTGGTGAGGCATTCAAATAATTTATGGCCGCAAAAAAGAAATCCGACATCTCGAAAAGTACAGAACTTTCGGGCGATGCAGAGAGAACGGCAATGGTGCCGATTGGCAATGTTATTCAACAGGGTATTTCGGAGGAAATGCGCCGTGCGTATTTGGATTACGCCATGTCGGTCATCGTGTCCCGTGCGCTGCCCGATGTTCGCGATGGCATGAAGCCTGTGCATCGTCGTATTTTGTATGCCATGTGGAGTGTTGGCCTTCGCGCGAACGCAAAATTTCGTAAGTCAGCAACGATTGTTGGTGAAGTGCTCGGTAAATATCATCCGCACGGCGATACATCGGTGTACGACAGCATGGTACGCATGGCGCAGGATTTTAGCTATCGCTATCCACTTGTAACGGGGCAGGGCAACTTTGGGAGCATGGATGGTGACAGCGCAGCCGCGTATCGCTACACCGAAGCAAAATTGTCGTCGATTTCGGAAGAGCTGCTTATCGACATCGAAAAAAATACGGTCGACTTTCGTCCGAACTACGATGGAAGCCACGAAGAACCGACGGTGTTACCTGCCCGCCTTCCGAACTTGCTTATTAACGGCACGCTCGGCATTGCGGTCGGCATGGCGACGAATATTCCGCCACACAACACTCGTGAAGTGTGTCACGCAATTTTGGCGCTCATTGACAACCCAGAGTCGACACTCGAAGACATTTTGGAGCACATTCCGGGGCCTGACTTTCCAACGGGAGGCATTGTTTACGGCGCAAGTGACCTGCGAACGGCGTATGCCACGGGTCGTGGCGGCGTGGTGTGCCGTGCAAAAGCGGAAATTGTGGAGAATAAAAAGGGTGAAGAAATTATTGTCGTCGAAGAAATTCCGTACATGGTGAACAAGGCGACGCTTATTGAGAAGATTGCCGACTTGGTGCGCGACAAAAAGCTGGAAGGCATTCGCGACCTGCGTGACGAAAGCAACAAAGAAGGCGTACGCATTGTCGTCGAGCTCAAGAAAGACGCGTATCCTCGAAAGGTGTTGAATCGCTTGTTTCAATTGACGCCACTCCAGACGTCGTTCCACTACAACATGCTTGCACTTGTCGACGGTATTCAGCCGCGCATTTTGAACGTGAAGCAGATTTTGGAGGAACATATTAAGCACCGCAAGGAAGTTGTGCGTCGTCGTACGGAGTTTGATTTGGCGAAGATTGACGAACGCCTGCACATTTTGGAAGGGTTACGCATTGCACTTGCGCACATTGACGACGTGATCGCGACCATTAAAAAGTCGAATGACAAAGACGAGGCGCGGGCGAACTTGATGAAGAAATTCAAAATGAGCTACGCCCAGGCGGTCGCGATTTTGGAAATGCGTTTGCAGAGCCTCGCGAACTTGGAGCAGATGCGTATTGAGCAGGAATATGCCGAGAAGATGAAATTGAAAGCTGATCTCGAAGCGATTCTCAAGTCGGAGAAAAAGATGCTTGCGGTTATTCGCGGAGAAGTTGAGGCGCTTATTGCACAGTACGGCGACGAACGCCGCACAAAAATCGTGAAGGGCGGCATAAAAGAATTCTCGATGGAAGACATTATTGCCGATACTGCGGTTGTTATCATGATGACGAAAGACGGCTACATTAAGCGTTTGCCGTCGGATACGTTTAGCCAGCAGGGGAGAGGCGGGAAGGGTGTTATTGGGTTGACGACGAAGGAGGAAGACAGTATTGAGGCGATTTATTCGGCGACGACGCACCAAGACATGATGTTCTTTACGTCGCGGGGCAGAGTATTCCGTTTGAAGGCGTACGATATTCCTGAGGCGTCCCGGACAGCAAAGGGGCAGGCAATTGTGAATTTCCTAGAGCTCGGTCCGGGTGAAAAAGTGTCGGCGGTGTTGACGGGAGATCTCAAAAAAGAGGTAAAGGCAAAATACATCATCATGGTGACGAGCCGAGGGACGATTAAAAAGACGTCCGTTGATGACTTCGAGAATGTCCGTAAGTCGGGGTTGATCGCGATTAAATTGAACGACGGCGACAACTTGGAATGGGTGTTTACGTCGACGGGCAAAGACGACATCATGCTTGTGACAACCGCGGGCATGTCCATTCGATTCAGCGAAGAAGACGTCCGGCCAATGGGGCGTGTTGCGGCGGGCGTTCGCGGCATCAAATTGCGCGGTGAAGACGCGGTGATTGGCATGTCCGTGTTGCGACAGGAAGACATTACGGCAGGCAGGTTGCTGCTTATTATCATGCAAAATGGGTACGGCAAACGCACGAGCATTGAAGAGTATAGTGTACAGAATCGCGGTGGCATGGGCGTGAAAACCGCACAGATTACGGCAAAGACTGGCCCACTTGTCGCAGGGCATATTGTAGAGGAAAAAGACGGCCGCGACCTCCTTATCGTAAGCGCTGGCGGTCAAGTCATTCGTACCGCCGTCAACACGGTGTCTATTATTGGCCGTGCCACTCAAGGTGTTCGTGTCATGCGTTTCAAGCAGGAGGGCGATAAAGTTGCAAATGCGACGCTGGTGGGAGGGGATGAGAAGGGGGAGAATTGACGTATTCCGCCTATTCCGCTACTCTTTCGCCATCATAAACGTCGTTCGATTCCCTATGCCATTGCCCGCATTCCGAAATTCCCGTTCAAAAGTCCGCCGACGTCGGAGTCATGACGCGTTGAAGCCTATTGCGATTGGTGTTTGTAAGGTTTGTGGTGCCGATCAACTGTCGCATCATGCTTGTGCAAAATGCGGCAAATACAACGGTCGCCAAGTAAAGGGCGGTATGGAAGAGGTAGAAAAGAAGCTCATCAAAAAAGCAAAAAAGGAGAAAGCGAAGAAAGTCGTGAAAGAAGAAGCGCCAAAAGCGGAGTAACCCACACAGCGCCCGAAAGGGCGTTTTGTGATTCCGCTTTGCTTCGGTATACTACGGCCGTATGTCCAATCGTCACCTTGCCCGAACTATTGTTATGCAGGTTCTCTACGAATGGGATTTTCGTGGGCGTGATACTGCGCGAATTCCTGAATTGGTACAGTATGTGAAGGGTGAATTTGCTCCTGACTTCGATGACGGGGGGTACATTGAACGACAGGTTGTAGCGATTGTGGAACGCGTGGACGAACTCGACCAACTCCTTGAGGCATTTGCGCCAAATTGGAAAGTCGACGGTATGACGATCATCGACAGGAACATTCTCCGACTTGGTGTGTACGAACTGCGTCACGACGAGAGCATTCCGTCGCGTGTCGCAATTAACGAAGCCATTGAGCTCGGAAAAACATTTGGTGGTGACGCGTCGGGAAAGTTTGTGAACGGTGTGCTCGGCGCGGTGTATAAAGATATTGTCGAGAAGGGGGAGGTGAAGGAAATTGATAAATCAGAATAGTATGGAAAAAGACATTAAGACACTCGCGAAGTCGCTCGGCATAAAATATAAAGCAGATGGACATTTGGAGCAGGCGGTGGTGCACCGGAGCTACTTGAACGAACACCCATCCTTTCCACTGTCACACAACGAACGTTTGGAGTTTCTCGGAGACGCCGTGCTTGAGCTCGTCGTCACCGAGTACCTCTACAACAACTACGAGAACGAAGAGGGTGAATTGACGACGTGGCGCTCAAGCCTCGTGAACGGTGAAAGTTTGGCCGACATTGCGCACGAATTGGCGCTTGAACCGTATCTGTACCTCTCAAAAGGGGAAGAGAAAGATGCAAATTCTAAAGCGCGACGTACAATTTTAGCCGACGCGATGGAAGCGGTGATCGGTGCAATATATTTAGATTTTGGTTGGGATGTTTCCAAGGAATTTATTTTACGGACAGTTGTTGTTAAACTGAAAGAAATTATCGAAAAACGGCTGTACCTCGACCCAAAGAGCAGGTTCCAAGAAGCGGCGCAGTCCCGAATGTCGACAACGCCGAGTTATAAAGTCATCGAAGAATCTGGCCCTGACCATCAAAAGAAATTCCGTATTGGCGTGTATCTTGGGAAGGAATTTGTTGCGGAAGGCGAAGGGACGAGCAAGCAGGAGGCTCAAATTTCCGCAGCAGATAATGGTTTGAAGGCGAAGGAGTGGTAGCGATAACAAAAAAGAAGCCCGAGGCTTCTTTTTTGGTGCGGCGTGAGGGACTTGAACCCCCGACCTTCTGGTTCGAAGCCAGACACTCTATCCAGCTGAGCTAACGCCGCAGGTGGTGCGTGCGAAAGGTACCAGTAAAATTGACGTTGGTCAATGAATATGGCATTCTTCCGAGCGTTCAGCGACAAAGAATTCGCATCGGTAGCTCAGCGGTAGAGCAGGTGACTCTTAATCACTTGGTCGTGGGTTCGAATCCCGCCCGGTGCACCAATAAAACCCCCGGCAGAAGCTAGGGGTTTTATTGTGCGCCGTGAGAAGACCAATGACCACGTTCCAGAAAGTAAAAATCCTTTTGCTTTCTGATATTGTTTGACGCCGCTGTGCCCAGTCTGCTACCGTTTTGCAGCCAAGTAGCGCATTCGCGCGAAAAGCAGGAGGTTCCATGCAGGGTTCGATTCTTCGCGCGTCCTTCTCACGTCCAAAGGGACAAACACGAGACCGTGTGCATCGCATGACGGGCTACGATAGCATTGTGCACATGGGTCGACACAACAGTGATGGTACCGATCGCAGTTGTGAATATTGTCGGAAGGTGTGTTGTGGCCTCATGCAAAACGTGCACCGGCTGCCGCTCAGCGATCGCACTGCCGTGCTCCACGGGATTTTGCAAACGGGACGTGGTAGAGGAGATTTGCGGCTATCGCAGTTTCACCGCACGGCACTTCTAGACCAGATGCTCGGTGACATCGCCGTGATGGGCGTCAATGTGAATGAAGCAGGTGAGCGTATGCATTTGTCGCTTGACGCGGCACTGGGGCGTCGTAAGGAGATTTTCGCCGCATTTCGGAGGTTGGCACGTACGGAAAAGACGGCGATGGCGTTGCGCGGCTCGAAGTACGATCGGCGATATCGCGTCTCTACTGGCCACGAATGGGTCGATGCCGCTCCTGCGGACGAATTCACAGACGAACTCGAACGCCGTGCGGCAAAGCAAGCCGCAGCAAGAGAGGCGAAGAACACACTGCCCGATATCGACGGCACTCGGCCGCCGAACGGCGCGGAACTCACACGACGATTGTCGGCAAGTCGGCCACAGCAGCCCGCTCCTGCACCGCGCATTTCCGTCAGCGGTTCGTAACTGCTTCTCACGACTCTAGCTCCGGCTAGGGTCGTTGTGTTATTATGTAGTCAATATGTCTTTACTTCTTTTAGTCGGGCTTGTCATGTTCGGCGTTCCGTTTTTCCTCGTGGTGGGTTTCGCGGGATTCATCTTCGTTTCATTCATGAACGACGACCCTGACGCAAAAGGAATTTTTACCGTTGCACTTATTCTCATGGTCATCGGACTTCTCCTTATTGCAGGCCATTTTGTGGGGAGCTGGATTAGCGTGACATAACTTGGTACCATCGGGCGGTATGCGCTATTCTTCCAATTTTGCGAAAACGCTCAAAAACGCTCCGGCAGATGCCGAAACAACAAACGCGCGGCTCCTGCAACAAGCGGGTTTTGTCGACCAGCTCATGGCAGGCGTGTATTCGTATTTGCCGCTTGGACTTCGTGTCTTGCGAAAAATTGAGAACATTGTTCGTGAAGAAATGAACACACTCGGTGCAAACGAAGTGTTGATGCCAATTCTCCACCCTAAGGCGATTTGGGAGGCGACAGGGGCATGGAACAACGTCGACGTGTTGTTCAAATTGCAAAGTCGCACAGGGAACGAATATGCAATTGGGCAGAGTGAAGAGGAGGTGGTGACGCCGCTCGTCATGCAACGTGCGCAGTCGTACAAACAATATCCGCTTGCCGTGTATCAAATTCACTGGAAGTATCGCGATGAGCTGCGTGCAAAGTCGGGTATTATGCGTGGTCGTGAGTTTTTCATGAAAGACATGTACAGTTTTCACACAACGCAAGAAGACTTTGAGCGATTTTATCAAAACGCGAAAGAGGCATATCTCCGTATTTTTTCGCGTCTTGGTTTGACAGCAAAAGTTACCGAAGCGTCGGGCGGGAATTTTTCCGAGAAGATTTCGTACGAGTTTGAAGTGCTGACAGATGCAGGCGAAGATGTTGTATATTACTGTGATGCATGTGATTTTTGCGTGGAGGACGAAATTGCAAAGCAAAAGCCAGGCGACACCTGCCCGCGGTGCAGCAAGGACGTGCTCCACGAAGCAAAGGCGGCGGAGGTTGGCAATGTGTTCGACCTTGGAAAGAAATACGGAAAAGACTTTGACCTTAGCTACACGGACGAGCAGGGCGAGAAGCAGTACCCGATTATGGGTTGCTACGGCATTGGCATTTCTCGGGTGATGGGCGTTATTGTCGAAAAGTACAACGACGAAAAGGGCATGATGTGGCCGAAAAGCGTTGCGCCATTTGCGGTTCATCTTGTATCGATTGTGGGCAAGAATGTCGACGGAACGGTCGCGGCTACGGCAGAAAGGCTGTACGACGACCTCGTGGTGGTGGGTGTTGAGGTTCTGTGGGATGACCGTGAAGACGTTTCGGCGGGAGCAAAATTTGCGGACGCCGACCTCATCGGTATTCCGCTCCGTCTCGTCGTTTCTGAGAAAACGCTTGCGGAGAGTGAGGTCGAGTGGAAGGAACGATCGGCGAGCGAGGCATCACGGGTTTCTCTGGCAGAAATTATTGAAAAAGTACGAAGTTTTCAACTTTAGAAGAATTGAAGCCCCAATCGCATTGTTGCGACGGGGGCTTCACGGTTTACACGATTCTTCGGGTTTTCTTTTCGTCGAGCATGTGCTCGTCGGCGAGTTCAACAAGTGCGTTTGCGTTCATCCCCTCATCCTTATACGGATTCCAGACTACCACACCAATGGATGCCCTTGGGGTAATGTTGTCGATATCTGCATCGAGTGCCTGCGCAGCAAGCAAGGTATTGATGCGCCGTTTGGCTCCATCTGCCGCACTCCACGACGCATCACGGAGGAGAATGGCGAACTCATCGCCACCCATCCGTGCTACTTCATCGTTCGGTCGCGTTGCGTCGACCATTGCTTTGACGACCGCCGCTATGATCATGTCACCAGCGGCATGCCCATACGTGTCGTTTACTTTTTTGAGGCCGTCGATATCGATGTAGAGGACACAGATCGACATACCCGCAGCATTTTTGCGTGAACACCGCCGATCCATTTCACGTTGTAGCCTCGCCATGAAGGCGGGTTTGTTGAGAAGGCCCGTCACGGGCTCAATCGCGAGCCGCTGCTCGAGTTCGGAAATACGCCAGTCTTTTTCAATAAGCAGTCCGCGAAGATATCCTGCAGGTTTATCCAAATATTGACGAACAGCCATTTGAAATGCGGCGTCAGTTTTGGCGGCCATGAGTGCTCCGTTGAGAGAAAAACGTCACCGTTATGGCGACGTTTCACTCTAGCAGATTATACTTTTTTCTTCAAGGCGTCCTTCAGTGCCTTGCCTGCCTTGAATTTTGGTACAAGCACCGCGGGGATTTGCATCTTTTCTGTTGGTTTTTGGGGATTGACGCCCATGCGTGCCGAACGGACTTTACTTGAAAATGTGCCGAACCCTGCGATGGTGACTTCCTCGCCGCCGACGAGGGCCTGCGTCACAATATCTTCGAACAATGCAACAAAGTCTTCTGCGTTCTTTTTGGCGATTCCGAGTTTTTCTGCAACACGCAGTGCAAGTTCTGCTTTGTTCATAAAACAAATATTTGATGTGAATGCGCTTATGTTAGCCACGTTCGATGGATTGGTCAAGCACCGACACCGGCTGGCGTAAGCCGAGGCCTTGCTGTACGGACTGCGGTCGGAGGGTCGCAGCGAGGAGCGGACTATCCCACGCTGCGGTGTTGGTGTGCGCTATCTTGCGTATTCAATGACGCGGGTTTCTCGGATGACGGTGACGCGGACTTCGCCAGGGTACTGCAACTCACTTTCAATCTTTTTGGCAATGTCGCGTGCAAGCTGTGTGGCGCCGTAATCATCGAGTTTTGACGGCTCGACGAATACGCGAACTTCGCGGCCGGCCTGAATTGCGTATGCTTTTTCGACGCCTTCAAAGCCTGTCGCGACCATCTCAAGCCCCTCGAGTCGGCGCAAATAATCTTCGACCGAATTACGACGTGCTCCTGGACGTGCACCACTAATTGCGTCAGCAGCCTTCACAATCGTACCTTCAATGGTGCGTGGTCTGTCCTCGTGGTGCGCAATTGACTGGTAGCACATTTCTTCGGGGAAGCCGAACTTTTTCATGATGTTGTACCCAATTTGTGGGTGGGCGCCCTGCATGTCGTGGTCCACAGCTTTTCCGATGTCATGGAAGAGCCCGCCTTTTTTGCACGCAAACGAATCCATGCCAAGCTCGTCGGCGATCATACCCGAAATACGCGCCACCTCAATCGAGTGCTGCAGCACATTTTGGCCATAACTTGTGCGGAATTTGAGACGTCCCAAGATTGAAACCAATTTCGGATCGATCGACGTCACAGGAATGCCGAGTTCGTAAAGCGCATCCTCGCCGCATTTTTTCATCTCTTTTGCCAAGTCCTTTTTTGCCTCATTCACGGCGTCTTCAATCTTCGCGGGTTGAATACGACCATCCTTCATGAGCATCTCCAGCGCGCGTTTTGCGACTTGGCGACGTACGGGCGAAAAGCCGCTAATGGTGATCGCTTCTGGCGTGTCGTCGATAATAAATTCGCAGCCAGTCAAATGTTCAAGTGCCTTAATGTTACGCCCTTCCTTGCCGATAATACGCCCTTTCATGTCGTCGGTGGGGAGCTGCACGAGCGACGTTGTGGCGTCGACAACGTGGCTCGACGCAAACCGCTGAATCACGAGCGAGAGAATTTTGCGCGCTTTTGCTTCGAGTTCGTCTTCGCCAATTTCGTCCAATTTGCGCAGACGCGACATGAGGGCGTCTTTTGACTCTTCCTCAACGCGCGACATGAAAATTTCCTGCGCCGATTCTTTTGTAAGCCCCGCAATTTCTTGTAGTTTCGTTTCGGCGGCGACGGCAAGTTCGGTGACGCGACCACGCATGGCGTCGACTTCTGCTTTGTCTTGGTCGACACGGGCTTTGCGATTTTCAAACTCAAGAAGCGTTTTGTCGAGAAGCTGTTCGCGTTCGCTTAAATGACGTTGTGCGTCTTTGTGTTCAATGCGGTCGCGTTCCACATCGCGCCTTCCTTCTTCTTGAATGGCGATCGCTTTTTCTTTTGCGTTGATGAGAATTTCTTGTTCTTTTGTTTTTGCCTCTTGGAGCAGTTTTTCTGCACGAAGTTCCGCAGTGCTCATCTTATTTTGCGAGAGCACGCGGCGAACAACGTAACCAAGGGCGCCTCCAAGTGCGAGTCCAAAAAGGACTCCCAACACTGTGAATGCGTTCATATTTTCAAAAGCCGTCGAACGAAAATGGAAAAATCTTCAAAAAGTTGCTATAACATCCGCTTTCCGTAACGACATGCGTCAAGACTTACGTCATGGAGATTATCACGACGTGGCAAGGGCGTCGAGCGTCACCGCATTTTCTACCCGAAAGTCGCCGATCGCGGTGCGGCGCAGGGCAGTGAGATAGCCGACAGTGCCGAGTGCAAGGCCGAGGTCGCGAGCAAGTGCGCGAATGTAGGTGCCGGAAGAGCACTTTATGGAACAGTGTAGGTTGTAGGGAGTAGGTTGTAGGGAGTAGGTCTCAAGAAGTGCAAAAGAGAAAATAGTGACAGGGCGGGGTGCGCGTTCCACTTCAATACCTTGGCGTGCGAGGTCGTAGAGTTTTTTTCCGCCGATTTTTATGGCGGAATACATCGGGGGAATTTGGAGAATATCGCCCGTCAACGACTGCATGGCTTTTTTGACCATCTCCTCAGTCATGTTCACAACTGGCCCGTCGGTAACGTCGCTTTCAGGGTCGAGTGTCGTCGACGTACGGCCAATACAAATCTCTGCCTCGTACTCTTTTGTCATGCCGACGTACTGTGCGATGTTTTTTGTTTCCTCGCGACCAACGGCGACGATGAGCAATCCCGTTGCAAATGGGTCGAGCGTTCCTGCGTGGCCAACGGTCCGCTCGCCAGTGATTTTTCGTACGCGGTCAACAACGTCGTGGGACGTGATGCCCGCGGGTTTGTCGATAAGAAGCAATTGCGCCATAACTTATGGCGTATTGTTTGCGATGCTGTTTGCTGCGGCAACCATAAGGTCGATGAACGACATTTCGCTGCCATACGAAGTGAGCGCAAACGAACCGCCTTCGCCGTGTGTCACGGTGACGCCATAGGCAGCCGCGAAATAGTCCCACTCGTTCGTTGTCGTGATGATGGTGGGATTTGATGTTCTTGCGAGCGTCTCGCGAATTTGCGTGTCTGCGGCATCGAGTTTTGCGAGGTATGTTACGAGGTTTGCTTGGAATGTTGCCCGATAGGCAGGAAAATGGCTGCTCAAATCTTTTTCTGCAAGTGTTGCCATCTGTTTCGCGTTTCCGATTGTGAGAAAATAGTAGGGGTTTGGTTGCATGCCTTCGTCTCGGCGGATTGCAATGTCGGCAGACAACGTAAGGACGTCAGTTTTTGCATCGGCGATTGTTGTTGACCAGTCATCGAGTCCAAATCCAATACGATAAATAACACGCGTGTCGTTTACGCTGAATCGATCAAGTGTTGACGGTGTATACGTGCGAGGATCGACCTGCGCGGGTACAAGGAGTTTTGTTGTGACGGCGTCGCCTGCGATAGTCTTCACGACATCGTAAAGCGGGTACATCGTGACTGCGACCTGTGGGTCTTTTTCGGGTGCAGGCGGTGCGTTGCGTGTGGCAATCGCAATAACACCGATGAGAATAATAGCTCCGAAAATGAAGAGTGTAATTTTTTTCATATTGTGAAAACGGTATCACTTCTGCCCATGATGTCAACGGAGGTGTATACTGTAACGCATCGAGTAGAAGTGTAGAAAATGTATGTATCTCGGTAAAATCATCACCTTGAGTATCGCTATCATGTTTTTTGCGACGATAAATGTTTTGGCTGCAGAAGAAACAACAGTGCCTCCTACAGAGTATCAAAGTCGTGAAGTGATCGGGACGGTCGACGGTGTGAACATTGGCGACGAAGGGCAGGTGGGTTTGTGGGTGACGGGTGATGATGGGGGGCTCTACACCGTCGACACATCGATTTCCGTTCCTGAGGGTTTACAGTATCGTGTGGCAAAAGGTGACCGTGTTATTTTGCAACTGGTTGATAATATTGATGGTACGGAGACTGCGTATTTCAGCGACATCGTTCGTACGCGCGGGCTCTGGTGGGCATTTGCAATTTTTGCGGCGGTGATAGTGCTTGTAGGGCTAAAACGTGGCGTGTTTGCACTTGTGGGGTTTGTTGCGACCGTCGGAATGCTGTTCTGGTTTATGTTTCCCCGTATTCTTGCGGGTGCCGATCCGGTTCTTGTCGCAGTAATTGCGGGCGTTGCTATTCTCGCAATCAATCTGTTTTTGTCGCACGGTTTTACACGAAATGCGATGATCGCGCTTGCGAGTACGAGTATTGGCGTGGTATTGGCATGGGGCATTGGTTCGCTTTTTGTAAGCCTCGCGAAGTTATCGGGAATGGCAACCGACGAATCTGTTTTCTTATATTGGCAAATTGGGACACTGCATGTCCCCGCAGGGTTGTTGCTGGCAGGCATCATCATCGGCACTGTTGGTGTACTTGACGACGTCGCCATTACGCAGTGCGAAACAGTCGCAGAGTTAAAGTCGGCGAACGGTGCGTTCACGGCAAGAGAGTTGTTTGTACGTGCCATGCGCGTTGGTCGGCATCACATTGCGTCGGCGGTCAATACGTTGGTGTTAGCGTATGCGGGCGCGTCGCTGCCGCTTTTTCTCATTTTTTTGGCGAGTAGCGACGTTTCACTCTGGCGGTTTTTGAACACGGAAATTGTTGCGGAGGAAATTGTTCGTACCCTCGGCGGCACGACAGCACTTGTGCTCATTGTGCCTCTCGCGACATTTGTTGCCGCATTGGCATGGGGGAGAGTTGGCGTGGAAAGTCGGGCAGAGTTTGAAGATCACGAACATGATGGGTGATATACTCAGCGACGACACATACTCATGAATAGCTCCCAGCGACATCACACAGGCTTGTCATTCCCGCGTAGGCGGGAATCCAGATAAAATCAATCCGTATCCCCATTTTCATGGGGATGACAACGAAAGTATGTCTTAAGAAGAAAGGTTTGGATACATTCATGTTATGAATTTCGGAAAAACTACTATCGATGTCATGACGAGTACCGCAGTCATTTTTTTGACTGTGGCGATTGTTGCGATGATCGTTGGCCCTGCGCACCGGTTGGCGGTCCATAACGACGACGTTCGGACGGACGATGTACGCAATATCATGGAAGCCATTCTCGACATGCAAACCGTCGACCCTGCCCGCGTCGATAATTTGCGCAGCGCATTGGAATCTGCCGGATCTCCACCTCGAGTCATGATCTCCGGCGGAGCCGGATCCGGCTTTGCCGGAGGCAAAAATACATCGTGCGCTGGCGATCACGGCGTTCAGTGCGGTGATGCTATTTTGGCAGACACATGTGTCGACATCATGCCGTTCATCGACGGTTATATTTCTCACATCCCCGTTGACACCGCTGCGGGTTTCACCTCGGCCGCGACAGGATATTACATCGACTTTTCTCCCGGAACGCTCGAAGTCGGCGCATGTAACCCTGAAACACAGTCGACCATTCGCCTATCGCGGACGTTTTATTAGCCCATTTTGTTGACCTCGCAGGTCATCTCGGCTACTATTCGCGCCATGAACATCTCCGAATTGGCGCGGAAGCTTCGCGTCCCCACAGAAGAACTGCGTAGCAAGCTCCCAGAGCTTGGTTTTGATATTGGTGGTAAGGCCATCAAAATCCCTGATCGCGACGTCGGTCGTATTCAGTATGCGTGGCAGGAAATGAAGAAACGCCAATACCTCCAAAAGAAAATGGAGGACCAGAAGGCGCGGCTTGAGCGCAAAGAAAAAGTGAAGACAGGCGATGCTGAACACATTTTGTTGCCACCGATGATTACGGTTCGCGACTTTGCTGCTGCGCTCAATTTGCCGATCGCGAAAGTCATGCAGGAACTCATGCGGAGTGGCATTCTGGCGTCATTGAACGAACGTATCGACTTTGCCTCCGCAAGCATTGTCGCTGAGGATTTGGGGTTTATTGCGGAGCCGATGGGTGAAACGAAAAAGGAGGACGACTCGGGCGCACACCGTTTGGCCGATGTCATGGGGCTTGAGCAAAAAGAAGATCTTGTGCCGCGTGCGCCAGTTATTGTGGTTATGGGTCACGTTGACCACGGAAAAACCATGTTGCTCGATACGATTCGTAAAACGCGCGTCATCGACACTGAGGCAGGGGGTATTACGCAACACATTGGTGCGTATCAAGCGGTGCGGAATGGTAGGGCGTTGACGTTCATTGACACTCCTGGCCACGAAGCGTTCACCGTCATGCGCAGTCGCGGTGCAAAAGTTGCGGACATTGCTATTCTTGTTGTTGCTGCCGACGACGGTATTCAGCCGCAAACGCGTGAGGTGATCGACATTATCAAAGCTGCGCAACTGCCGTTCATTGTTGCAATAAACAAAATTGACAAGCCCGAGGCAAACGTGGAAAAGATCAAGGGTCAGCTCGCGGAATTCAGCATCGTTCCCGAAGACTGGGGCGGTACGACGATTTGCGTACCGATTTCCGCAAAAGCGAATACGAATATCGACCAACTGCTTGACATGCTCTTGCTGGTTGCGGACATGGAAAAAGAGCGACTTGTTGCAAACCCGAATCGCAAAGCAATCGGAACGACGATTGAAAGTCACGTCGACAAAGGGCAGGGGCCGGTAGCAACCGTGCTCGTGCAAACAGGAACACTGCGGGTTGGCGATACGCTTGGACTTCGTGGTGCAAATTATGGTCGCGTTCGTGCTATGAAGTCGTTCGACGGCAAGGATATTAAAGAGGCGCCACCGTCGACGCCTGTGAAAATTCTTGGTTTTAAAGAAGCGCCGTCAGTCGGAGATATTTTAGAGGTTCCCGAAAGCGCAGACAGCCTAGAAAAATTGCGTTTACAGCCGTCAAAGAGGTCGGGCGTTGAGGAATTGACCGTGAAGCATGCACAAAAAACCGAAGACGACGCTGAAAGTGAGGAGAAAAAGGTCATGTTGAATATTGTGGTGAAGGCCGACATGTTGGGTTCGCTCGAGGCGCTGCTTGGTATGCTTGAGAAGATCGACAATCCGTATGTGGGTATCGACATTGTGAGCAAGGGGCTTGGGAACGTGACCGACGCCGACGTGTTAAGCGCCGAAGCGGCAAATGCAGTCGTGTTCGGGTTTAACGTGAAAACCATGCCGATGGCGGCCGAATTGGCACGCGAAAAAGGTATTGCTATCGAAGAGCATGCCGTGATTTATCGCCTGTTTGAAAGCGTGGTCGCACGCCTTAAAAAGTTATTGCCAGACGAAAAAGTCTACACCGAACTTGGTACGGCCGAAGTGCTCGCGCTTTTCAAAAAGACAGATAAGGGTCAGATTGTGGGCTGTAAAGTGCGCAAAGGAACGCTCAAGCCAGGGGCAACGATTCGCGTGCTTCGTGGTGGGCAAGTTATTGGTGAGGGTCGGCTCGAGGCATTGCAAAGTGGGAAGTCGTCGGTGAGCGATGTGCTCGCGGGGCAAGAATGTGGGTTGTCGTTCCTCGGAAAAACAAAAATGGAAGTGGGCGATACGCTTGAAGTATATAAAGAAGAATTGCAAGCACGCACTTTGGCAGTTGAGGGGGCGAAATAGGAGATGGTGTAGGTTGTAGGGAGTAGGGAGTAGGTGGTAGTATGTGGTTTCGTGAGGTAGCCACTACACCCTACCTCCTACACCCTACCAGCCTATTTTATGCCCCATATTGAATTGACCGACGATAACTTTGACGCCGCGATGACGCAGTCTGCAACGCCTGTGCTTGTCGACTTTTGGGCACCGTGGTGTGGGCCGTGTAAACAGATGGGCCCGATTATTGACGACATCGCTGCGTCGACGCCGGCGCTCGCTGTTGGCAAGCTGAACGTCGATGAGCACCCTTCTGTCGCACAACGGTTCAACATTCTTTCTATCCCAACATTTTTAGTGTTCAAGGGTGGGAGTGTTGTCGATCAGTTTTCGGGATCAATGAGCAAAGACGTTATGTTGGAACGGTTGGCGAGGCATCTTTAATTTATATGTCGGGTTGACAAGGATTTACGAAAATGAAAGTATGTAGATACGCAGCAATGGTGCCATCATGGTATCTGCAATTGGTCTCACGATAGACTCCCTACGCTTAAAAAATTAAGCTGGGGAGTTTTTCGTTTATTCTGCCGAGCAGGATCTGGGGCCTGTGATGGTAATGGTTAACCATAGCTGCGTTGAGACCAGCAAATACGGGTTCAAATCCCGCCAGGTCCACCAAAAGTGGAAAAGCTCGGCACCAAGCCAGTCCCGCTGTAACAGGCGGTATTTGGCGTTTTGATTTTGCGAGGGTGTTTGGTCGTGCTAAACTGTTCGAAGTCATTTTGTAGATAGTGAAAAAATTATGCAGGCAAGAAAGGTAGCAATCATCGGCAGTGGGCCGGCGGGGTATACGGCGGCGATTTATGCGGCGCGGGCAGACTTGGCACCGACGATGTTTTTGGGATTGCAACCGGGAGGGCAGCTTACGTTGACGAGTGACGTTGAAAATTGGCCGGGAGAAGCCGACGGTGTATTGGGTCCAGATTTGATGGAAAAATTAAAAAAACAGGCAGGGCGTTTTGGAACGACATTCGTGGAAGACGAGATCGTTGCAGTTGATTTTTCACAGCGGCCGTTTGTATTAACGCAAGGGAAGGGCGGTACCGTGACGGCAGACGCAGTGATTATTGCGACCGGTGCATCGGCGCGGTGGCTCGGTATTCCGGGGGAGAAAGAATTTCAGGGGAAGGGCGTTTCGGCATGCGCAACGTGCGATGGGTTCTTCTTTCGCGACAAGAAAGTTGTGGTTGTAGGTGGAGGCGATAGCGCAATGGAGGAGGCGACGTTTCTCACGAAATTTGCGCGAGAAGTCGTGGTATTGGTGCGGAGCGACAAATTGCGGGCGTCAAAAATTATGCAGGAGCGGGCGTTGAAGAATCCGAAGATCAGTTTTATGTGGTTTACGGAGCCAAAGGAGGTAGTAGGAGAAGGCAAAGTGACTGGTGTAAAGGTCGTCAATAGCCAGACGGGAGAAGAGTCATTGGTGTCGGCTGACGGTTTTTTTGTGGCGATTGGACACGAACCAAATACAAAAATTTTTGAAGGGAAGGTAGCACTCGACGTAAAACAATATATTATGCACGCTCCTGATTCGTCGAAAACGTCCGTAGAAGGGGTTTTTGCGTGTGGAGACGTCATCGATGCACATTATCGGCAAGCAGTGACGGCGGCGGGGAGCGGGTGCATGGCGGCACTCGAGGCGGAGCGGTGGCTCGCGGTTCAAGAGTAGGAAAAAATTGACTGCGCAGGCTTTTCCTGCTATGTTTCTCGTGTTCACGAATCGTTGCATTTGTTATGTAGAACGACTTGCGGGAGTTTTTCTGCTACATGTGTCAACGAAGTGTCAGTCCGAAGCAATTCTCGCGTCAACGCAACCCTCAACCCCGACGTGCGCTGCAGGTGGGTCGGTGAATGGCGGTACGATAAACCAGATTTGCTCCTGGCACGGAGCACTCAAGGCTGCAAAAACCTTGAGTGCTCCAACCATTTACCTTTTGGAGAGGGAGTGCGGCGTGTAGGCTCGTCGAGTCTCCTAATGTACGACCGAACCGTGTGCACTCTGCGGACTCGTTGCCTCCTTCTCCATTTCATCAATGCGCTTTCGAGGCGTCCTAGAAACAGAGATACAATCAATCTCGTGGTTGGTCTCCGGTGGCCCTTCGACTTCTCGAGAGCGCACTTTTCTTCAACCGTTCGACGTCCTTCGGGATGGCGGCGGTTTTTGTTTTTGTAAAAGATCAGACCTTGCGCAGTTTTGCAACAAAAAACCCTTCGGCATCTTTGTTTGGGAGGAGCGTGACACTCTTATTTTTATGCACGACAATGGGTGCAAAAGGGAGGGTGACGAGTCCAGTTTTCATGAAAGGGTATTCCGCAAGGAGCCAGTCGACCATTTGTTCGTTTTCTGGAGGAGCAAGCGTACACGTTGAATAGACGAGAATGCCGTTTGGTTTGAGGCAGGCAACGGCGGAGCGAAGCAGGCGACGTTGGAGTTTTGCGTGGGCGATGATATTTTTCTCCGACCAAAAACTGTAGCTACGTTTATTTTTGAGATCGATACGTCCTTCTGCGCTGCACGGGACGTCGGCAAGAATTTTGCTAAACGCTTCGGGCATCTCGTGGTGAAGAAGTGTAGCGTCGACATGCTTTGCCTCTACGTTTGCCGCGTCCTGAATACGAAGTGTGTTCACAAGTTTTTGAAAGCGGATTTCGTTTTCTTCGCATGCGACAATGCGAGCTCCGACGCACATTGCTGCCATTTGCGACGTCTTACTGCCCGGAGCGGCACACATATCGAGCACCGTGTCACTTTGTTGCGGATCAAGCACAATTGCGGGCAGCATGGACGTCAGCCCTTGCAGGTAAATATTGCCTTCTTTCGCAAGGCGATGGTCGAGCATTTCTGCACTGCTGCGGTTCTTGATGACGAATGCGTGCGGAATCGTTTTGACGCGTTCAAACTGTATCGCCTCGTTGCGAAAAACCTGCATAACGGCGTCGTCGGTGGTTTTGAGTGTGTTGGCGCGGCATGTCGTTGGCCGTTCAACCTGAAACGCAACAAGAATGGCATTTGTTGCCCCTTTGCCGAATTGCCCGATAAGCCTATCCTCTAGTTCTTTTGGGAGCATATGGGGAGTATGCCACAGTGCCGAGCACTGACAACACCAGGCACTGTCAGTGCCTGGTGTTGGTTTCTGTCTGGCGTTTGGGGTCTTCTATCTGATACCATGATCCTCGTATGTCGTATGACCATCAGCGGATAGACAAAAAGTGGCAGAGTGCGTGGGAGAAGGCGGGGATTTTTCATGCAAAAGATGAGGATAGTCGCGAGAAGTTTTACGCGCTGGTTGAATTTCCGTACCCGTCCGGTGCTGGCCTCCACGTCGGCCATCCGCGGAGTTATACAGCGATGGACGTCATTGCACGAAAAAAGCGCATGGAAGGCAAAAACGTCCTTTTCCCCATGGGTTGGGATGCGTTTGGATTGCCTGCAGAGAATTACGCAATCAAAACAGGTGTACATCCTGCGATTACGACAAAAGAAAACATCAACACATTTCGTCGCCAACTTCAATCTATTGGTTTTAGTTTTGACTGGTCACGCGAGTTCTCCACGACTGACCCCGCGTATTACAAATGGACACAGTGGATGTTTTTGCAGTTTTTTAAAGCGGGGTTGGCGTACAAAGCAAAAGCAATGATCAATTGGTGTCCGAAAGACAAATGCGGTCTCGCAAACGAGGAAGTGATCGGGGGAAACTGTGAGCGGTGTGGCACACCTGTCGAAAAGCGGGAAAAAGAGCAGTGGATGATCGCTATCACAAAATACGCCGACCGCTTGCTTGCCGACCTTGATACCGTCGACTACCTGCCGAAAATTAAAAAGCAGCAACAGGACTGGATTGGGCGGAGTGAAGGGGCGGAGATAGACTTTGATGACATAAAAGTTTTCACGACGCGCCCCGACACCATTCTCGGCGCCACGTTTGTGGTACTCGCTCCAGAGCATCCAATGGTTGGCGCGTTGACGACGGACGGGTGCAGGGCGGAGGTGGAGGAATACATCGCATTGGTTTCAAAAAAAACTGACATTGAGCGTGGCGACGATACAAAAGAAAAAACAGGCGTGTTTACGGGCTCATTTGTCGTCAATCCTGCAAATAATGAAAAAGTGCCTGTGTGGATTGCGGATTACGTTGTCGTCAATTACGGCACAGGCGCGATTATGGCGGTGCCAGAGCATGATGAACGCGATCACGCTTTTGCCGAGAAATATGACTTGCCGATCGTCGATCGTCCTCTTTTGAGTTTTGACGAAGCTCTTAAAAAGACTGGTGGACGCAAAAAAGTGACCTATAAGCTTCGTGACTGGGTGTTTTCGCGCCAGCGTTATTGGGGCGAGCCGATTCCTTTGGTGCATTGTGAGGATTGTGCTTCGACAGGTTCAGCACCTGACGGCTGGGTCGCGGTACCAGACGAGGATCTGCCCGTGCTGTTGCCTGACGTCAAAAAGTACGAGCCCACCGACAACGGTGAGTCACCATTGTCGTCAATAAAAAGTTTCGTGAACACCAAATGTCCGAAGTGTGGCGGAGCAGCGACGCGGGAGACAGACACCATGCCTAATTGGGCAGGGAGCAGCTGGTATTTTCTACGCTACATAGACCCGAAGAACGACGAAGCATTTGCGTCGAAGGAAAAACTGAAACACTGGATGCCAGTTGATGTATACAACGGTGGTATGGAGCATACGACGCTCCACCTGCTCTATTCGCGTTTTTGGAACAAATTTTTGTTCGACCAAGGATTTGTGACAACGTCTGAACCGTATGCGCGGCGGCATAGTCATGGGTTAATCATGGCTGACGATGGGACGAAAATGTCAAAGTCAAAAGGCAACGTGGTGAATCCTGACGACATTGTGGCGGAGTTTGGCGCCGACACGTTCCGCATGTACATCATGTTTATGGGGCCGTTCGAAGAACCGGTGCCGTGGAGCACAAACGGCGTTGTTGGCGTGCGGCGGTTCCTCGACCGTGTCGCACGATTGCCAGAGATGATTGCAGAAACGGAAAACGCATCGGTTACAAAGGTGCTGCACAAAACAATCGCGAAAGTGACGAAGGACATCGACGACTTTAGTTTCAACACTGCAGTTGCCGCATACATGGCGTTTGTGAACGTCGTTTATGCATCAGGGAGAGTCACGAAACAGACAGTCGTTCAATTTCTGATGCTTCTCGCGCCGTTTGCGCCACATCTTGCGAACGAACTTTATGAAACGATCGGCGGGACCGGATTTGCGGAAGTACAGCCATGGCCTGTTTCCAATGCTACACTCGCGGCCGATGACGAACTTACTATTGCCGTGCAAGTCAACGGGAAGCTCCGTGGTTCGATTGTTGTTTCTGCGGACATGAACGAAGCCGACCTCATCGTCGCGGCAAAAGCCGAACCGAACGTCGCGAAGTACGTCATCGATGAACCAAAGAAGACAATTGTGGTGAAAGGGAAGATTGTGAATTTTGTGGTGTGATGAAATTCGTTTGGACGCTGTCGTGGGTGGGGAGTGCGGTGCTTGTTGCGATTATTGTGGCGGCGATTATTCGGATCCCGTTTTTTCATCCTGCGGCAGATTCGGTTGCGTTTTCGGTGGGGGAGCATCGTGTTGAGGGCAATGTTATTGACGTTGATCGCGGCGGAGAAACGGCAGGATTGACACTCGACATGGTCGACGTCGACGATGTCGCAAAGCGCAACCGCGTGCTTTTGCGCGCTCCTGTTGATCTTCTTCCGAACATTGGTGACCGTATTTCAGTATTTTGCACGCTCGAAGCTCCACAACCGTTCGACGGGTTTGCATACGACAAATTTTTAGCAATTCGCGACGTGTATGCGACGTGTCGAACGAACGACCTCCCGCTCCTCGTTCGTGCGAACGCTGACCACCGTGTATTGACGCAGCTTGCGAAAATTCGCGCAGGTTCGATAGCGACGATTCGCGCGGCACTTCCCGAACCGCAGGCGACGCTCCTCGCCGGATTGTTGCTTGGCGACGCAGGGTTCAGCACTGCATGGCGCGACCGATTTCTTGCAACAGGTACGTCGCATATTGTCGCGGCAAGCGGCTACAACGTATCGATGGTTGTTAAGGTTCTGTTCGGTACGCTTATAATGTTCGGCCTGCGACGTCAGCGTGCATTTTGGATTCTGCTTGGCGCGATTGCCGTGTATGCCGTGTTCGCAGGACTTTCTGCCGCGGTGGTTCGTGCCGGCGTCATGGCGTCGATTATCTTGTTGACGCACCAACTCGGCCGCAAAACGTCGATGCGCAATATCGTGCTGCTCGCAGTCGCCGCGATGCTCACTATCGAGCCGCGTCTTCTGCTGTATGACGTCGGGTTTCAGCTTTCGGTTGTGTCGACAATCGCCCTCGTATGGGCTGCACCCATCATCGAAAAACGACTGCGCTGGATCCCCGAAGCGTATGCGCTCCGCGACATTATGGCGAGCACCATTGCCGCAACCGCATGCACATTGCCTATCGTCATCATCAGTTTTGGTCAGGTGTCGCTTGTCGGTCCTTTCGTCAACCTGCTCGTGCTTCCTGTATTGCCGTTTGCGATGGCGTATGGCGCGATAGGTTTTTGTTCGGGCGTAAAGATTTTTATGATTCCGGCGTGGGGGTTATTGTCGTATATGCTTGGCGTGATTCGTAGTGTCGCAATGATTCCATTCGCTGTGGTGACGATTCCCATGGGCGGGCGTATCGCGGTCGCGATTATTGTTACTCTGTTTCTCATTTATTTATGGCGAACATTTTTCGTATTCAAAACTTCACACGACTCGCCGCTGCGATAATTGTTGCGTTGGCAGTGCTTAGTGTTGCCGCGTGGCGTGCGGGGACGTGGTTTGACGACACTGCATTGACGGTGTGGGTATTTGACGTTGGGCAGGGTGATGCGATTTTTATTGATGCGCCGACCAAACAAATTCTTATTGACGGCGGACGTGACGCCACGGTGCTCGAAAAACTTTCAGCCGTGTTGCCGCCGTGGGATAGGTCGATCGACGTGATGATCGCAACGCATCCGCATGCCGACCATGTGCGTGGTTTGAATAGGGTGCTCGAGGCGTATGATGTCGGCGAAGTCGTCACAAGCGGCGTGTCGTATGGCGAAGTGCCCGCGATTGCGTTTCAAAAACTCGTCGGCGACGCAACGGTCGCAACGGCAGGAATGACGTGGGACTTGGGGCACGGCGCGCGGCTCGATGTGGTGTGGCCGGCGACGGCAATGGAGGGTGCGGTGCTCGACAATGTGCACGAAGGCAATGTGGTGACGTTGCTCACCTATGGCGGAACAACCGTGCTGCTCACAGGTGACGTGGAGCAGGCAGAAGAGGATCAGTTTGTGCGGGGACTTCCGCATGTCGATGTTCTCAAAGTTGGTCATCATGGGAGCGATACGTCGACAGGGTTTTCGCTTTTGAACATCACGTCGCCGACATATGCCGTCATTTCCGTCGGCAAAGAAAATGACTACGGCCACCCGAGCAATCTCGTCGTCGATCGTTTACGGCGGGCAGGGGCGGTTGTGCTCCGCACCGACCTAGACGGCGACATTCGCATTCGTTCAACAGGCGGCGAACCCGACGTCGCACGGATTGGGTTGTAAAAAGTGGAGAGATTCCCTACTATGCACGCATTATGAATATCGCATCATTGCGTCAGTCGAACAATATCTTTGTCGGTGGCGTTGTCATTCTGGCGATCGTCGTTTTTGTGTTACTCGTTTTACGCGAGCCGCAAACAGTGTGTGTGCAGGCAGTATCGGCGTCGGGCATGACAATGCAGATCGACAAAAATACGTTGCTGCTCGGGTATGTTCCTGTTCGTGTCACTTTGCCGACAGGGAAGCACACGTTCACTTTGTTTACGCCAGAGGGTGCAAGAGAAGGAAGTGTACAAATATTCGACGCGAAGAGTCCTGAGGTGAACGGCGATAACGTGCTCACGGACTTGGTGCGTATTGACTACTGTAATTTCTTATCATCGAACGACGTGTATGTGGTTGACGAGGGTGGTGTGCTCGTTGTGTACAAAATAACAACAAAGGGCGTCGAACCGACTGGTTTGCGATTGACGCCAAATGAGCACGACGGTGCTCTGATGCCGATGAATGTTGTTGTGGCCGTTAACGGGAAGCACATCGCGTATAATGTTACGGATCCGGACGGCGGTTCCGATTCGATCGTTGTTTCGGAAGTTGATGGGAAAAATGCGCACGATGTCGTTGTTGTTGGTACGGCAGATGGCGAGTTGTTACCGGAGTCGATGTTATGGTCGGAGATTGGCAAAGTTGTATACACCATTCGCACGCCAATTTCTTCTGAATATAGAGCGACCAATCCAGATAAAACGACGATGCTGACCGGTTATACTGTCAACATCGCCACACTCGCCACAACGAAGGATCGCATTGTGTTCGAGTAAAGAGCATTTACGACCCTCTTCTTTTTGACTTTCCCTACGATTCCCGATATTCTTTGGCAAATTATCCACATGTGGGCACCTGAGCGGCCCACATAGTTATCCACAATGTATGGCAGTAGAAATTCAGCGGACATTGGTGCTTATCAAGCCCGATGGTGTACAGAGGGAATTGGTTGGCGACGTGGTGACGCGATTTGAGCGTAAGGGCTTGAAAATCGTTGGCATGAAGTTGTCGCATTTGTCCGAAGACGTATTGACGGAGCACTACGGCCACCACAAGGAAAAGCCATTTTTCCCTGGCCTTGTTGCATTTATGCGTGAAACACCGGTTGTTGCCGTTGTACTCGAAGGGCTTGGCGCGGTGGACGAGGTACGTAAGATTGTTGGTTCAACGAACCCGCTGAACGCCGATGCGGGGACGATTCGCGCCGACTTTTCCATGAGTATGGCAGGCAACATCGTCCACGCCTCCGATACGCTCGAGAATGCCGCAATCGAAATTGCTCGCTTTTTTAAGCCAGACGAAGTGTTTAGTTACGGAAAATTGACGGACAAGTATCATTTTGGGGCGTAGCGTCAACGCACTGCAGGCGGAGCCATTGCGCTCCGCCTTTTGTGTTATTATGCTTCATATGAATAAATACGTTTTGTCCGCGGTGGTGACGGCAGGGTGTGTGTTTGCGACTTTTGCACTTGCGGCGTCGTGGCCGCAGACGACGATGTCGACCATCTCCTCCAGTTTGTCGTCCACATTGCCGCCAAGTGGCCGCGTGTTTGAGCCGAGTGACATTGCTGTTACGTCGACGGGCGTTGTGCTTGTGTCCGACGAAGGCGACGTGGCAACGATGCGTGATGACGGAACCGAACTTTCCGAGTGGACGGTCGCGGTTGGCGCAGACCTGGAAGGCGTTGCGGTAAGCGGCAACACGCTGTACATCGCCCACGAACGTGACCGTGATATTTACGTCTACGACATGACGACGCGCAGCCGTTTGGCGACGTACGACTTATCTCCGTGGCTTGCGGGGAGCGACAACCTAGGGATCGAAGGCCTCGCGGTCAAAGGCAGCACGCTGTATGTCGGCTTGCAGTCGAACGGTGCGGTATACGAGTTTGACATTGCGGGAGGCGCGCCGACCTTGACGACAAGCTGGGCAACGGGCCTGTCGACGCTTTCTGCACTTTCGTACGCTGAGGATGGAAAGTTGTATGTGATGGGCGCTGGTGTGTTGCGCGCATTTGCCGCCGATCGGACCTATATCGAGTACATATTGCCGACGCAGCCGCAGCCCGAGGGCGTAGCACTCCGCGTGAACTGTGCCACGAACAATGCATCGATTTTTATCGCAAACGACACTGGCCCCGTCTACCGTTATGAGGGTTTCCCCGTGACGTGTCCTTTTGCGCCGACGCCTGTTCCAGAACCTACTCCACCGCCAGTTATCGAACCTGCGCCGACGCCCGTGCCCGAACCGACGCCCGAACCAGTTCCTGTGCCAGAGCCGGTGACGTTCATTTCAGCATCTGGTGCGGCGAATGGCGCGATTGTTGTGTCGTACAGCGATGGGACGTCAAAAACATTTTCCGTGTTTGCTATCAAGACTAAAACGGCAATTTCGACGGTGTATCAGTATAAAAGTAGTGATTATCTCGTCGTCTATGCGCCCTTTAACAAGCGTGTCGCAATTGTGAACGCCTACACTGGCGATGTTCTTGCGTGGCGTTGGATGCCACGAAAAACAAGCCAACTTGACTTGTGGTTGGTCAGTATCATGGGGTATTAGGCATGTCACATCACACATTACCGGCACTCGATTGGCGAGATGCCGGTTTTCCGTTATCGTATGGGAGCTATGCAAAAATTTTTCATGACAGGTGGGAAGCCACTCAAAGGGACGGTGCAGATTTCTGGTGCAAAAAACGCGGCATCAAAAATGATCATCGCGTGTTTATTGACGGAGCAAACGGTGACGCTCGAGAACGTCCCGCTCCAGCAAGAAACAGACATTGCTCGCGAATTGGTCACAATGCTTGGGGCGACGGTGACGCAAGAGGGGCATACCATGACGGTGACAGCAGAAGATGTGTCGTCGACATCGGTCATGGAACTGACGCGAAAAAATCGGCTGTCGATTTTAGCGCTTGCACCGCTGTTGCACCGTGAGAAGAACGCGTTTGTTCCTGTTCCTGTTGGTGACAAAATTGGTCCGCGTCCGGTCAATTTTCACGTCGACGCACTCACAAGAATGGGCGCAACGGTTGAACAGGTCGATGGCGGTTATCACGCTACTATTGGCGGCCGTTTGAAAGGCGCACTCATTGAACTTCCGTATCCGAGTGTCATGTCGACAGAAACTATTTTGCTTGCCGGCGTACTTGCCGAAGGGCGAACGGTCATTAAGAATGCGGCTATCGAACCGGAGATTGTCGACCTGATTATGATGCTCCAAAAAATGGGAGCGATTATCGAAATGGGTGCGGGGCGACACATCGAAATTATCGGTGTTGAAAAATTGGGGGGCTGCACGCACAGAATTTTGCCCGATAGAATGGAGGCGGCAAGTTATGGCGCGCTGGCGTTGGCGACGCGCGGCGAAATTTTGGTGAGGGGCGCGAAGCATCGCGACATGGTGACGTTTTTGAATGCGGTGCGGCGCGTAGGCGGCAGTTATGAAGTCACCAATGATGGTATTATTTTCCGCGGCACCGAGAAATATCGCGGCATCAAGTTAGAAACAGACACGCATCCTGGATTTATGACCGACTGGCAACAGCCATTTTTGGTGGTATTAACGCAAGCCGAAGGGACGAGTGTGATGCACGAAACAGTAATGGAGGATCGGTTCGGCTACACGAAGGCGCTTGTTGCGATGGGTGCCGACATTACGCTATTCGAGAATTGTTTGGGTGAAACGCCGTGCCGATTCCGCGACAAAAATTATAAACATTCTGTGGTCATCAACGGCCCAACGCCCCTCACCGCAACCGCGCTTGCGGTCACCGATATTCGTGCAGGCCTTGCATACGTCGTTGCGGCGCTTGTCGCAAAGGGCACGTCGGAAATTACGGGCGTTGAGCATTTAGAGCGTGGCTACGAAGACTTGCTCGGAAAGCTCCAGTCCTGCGGTGCTGATGTTCGCGCAGAATAAATATGATTTGGTCCCTCTTTTCCATTGCTCCACTGCTTGCCTTCCTCTGGATTTTTGTTGTGGTCATGTCGCTTTCTGTGCATGAGTGTTGCCATGCGTTGGCAGGGAAGTTGCTTGGCGACACAACAGCGGAACGTGCGGGGCGACTCACGTTGAACCCATTCGCACACCTCGACCCCGTTGGCTTCCTCATGTTGCTCTTCATTGGCTTTGGCTGGGCAAAGCCTGTGCCGTATAACCCGCATGCACTTCAACACCCTATTCGCGACTCAGTGTTGATTGGTCTCGCGGGCCCTGCGTCAAACATTCTTCTCGCACTTTTGTCGGGCGCGGTTTTTTATATGCTTGTTGTGAGTGGTATTGTGTCGACGACAAGCATGTTGGCGATTTTCTTGGTACTCACCGTGTTCATCAACGGCATTCTCGCTGCATTTAACGTCATTCCTTTGCCACCACTCGACGGCTCAAAAATCGTCGACGCAATACTCGCCGCAACACGCCAGCACGAACTTGCAGCGATGTTTACACGATTCGGGTCATTGTTGCTGCTTGGGCTTGTTATTGTGTCATCGACGTCAAACATTCCTATCTTCGATTTTATTTCGTTTCCTGCATCGTGGTTTTGTGACGTTGTGTTGACTCCGGTGTGTACAGAAGTTTTTTCTCACGCACTTGGTGCATGACCAAATGAAACAAAAGCCTCACGGCCATCGAGGGTGGCGGCGTGAGGCGAAGAAATCTATAGACGGTTATGTAAGGCAGGCTATTCTTTGTTCTGCGGCGTCGATGGAGAGTGGAGAACTCACGAACATGTCGACCAGTGCACGGTCGGTGGAGTTGCTTCGTGGCGCGGTGCTCGGCGCGGCAGGTTCGGCGTGCGGCTTTGCCGTGAAATGCGCTTGAAGCTGGGCGGGCGTCTCGATGCTGCGCGGTGCATGAGCGTGAAAGTGGCAGCCGCCGTTACAGGTGAGGACGACGTGTGAGTCCGAAATCGGTTGCGACTGCATTTGTCCACCGCAGAATTTGTGTACGCCGAGCACATGAAGGCGGTCGGTGAAGATACGGGCGGTGGGGTGGTGGAGTAGGTCAGAAAGTACGAGCGTATTGCCGAATTCGTCGAACGTGATGTTTTGCATTTTAGTCTCCTGCTGCGGGAAGAGGCAGCGAACGTAGTATAGGGGCGGGGCAAGGAATCTGCAACTTTCCGTCTTGTTTTCAGCATTTTTGTTAAAACGCCAACACTACGCACTGACAGTGCGTAGTGTTGATAATGTGTGGATAGGTTAGGCGCGTTGACCGCTATTTCTGCTTATGTTAGAGTTCTCGCACTTTTATGCCTACAATCAATCAATTGATCCGTAAGGGTCGTACTCCTAATAAAACGAAGAGCAAGTCGCCGGCGTTGCAATATACGCTCGACTCTTTGCATCGCAAGCGCACGGTGCTCCCGAAGGGTTCTCCGTTCAAACGCGGTGTGTGTGTGCAGGTTCGCACCATGACGCCAAAAAAGCCAAACTCGGCACTCCGCAAAATTGCGCGTGTGCGTTTGAGTAACGGCACCGAAGTTACTGCCTATATTCCCGGCGAAGGTCACAACTTGCAGGAGCACTCGATTGTGATGATTCGTGGTGGTCGTGTGAAAGATCTTCCTGGTGTGCGTTATCATATTGTTCGCGGTCGCTACGACGCAACGGGTGTCGAAGGTCGTAATCGTGGTCGTTCACGCTACGGTGCAAAGCGCCCGAAAGCAAAAAAGAAGGTCGAAAAGAAATAACATAATTAAAAAATCAAATCGTCATTCGCAGTACCGCCACGCGGGAAGGAGCGAAGACGAATTAGCCTATGCGTGGTAAACAAGCCCCCAAACGAGAGATGATTCCCGACTTTAAGTTCGGGAATGTTGTCGTTACCAAGCTCATTAATTACGTCATGAAGAGCGGCAAGAAAACGGCGGCAGAGCACATTGTGTACGATTGTTTTGATATTATTGCTGCGGAGACGAAAGAAAATCCGATGGATGTCTTTGACAACGCACTCAAGAACGTTACGCCGACGGTCGAAGTGAAGAGCAAGCGTGTCGGCGGTGCAAACTACCAAGTACCGATTCCTGTACGTGGTGAGCGCCGCAACGCATTGGCGTTCCGATGGATTTTGGGCGCAGCACGCGGCAAGAAAGGTCGTCCGATGTGCGAAAAACTCGCCGAAGAATTGATGGCAGCAGCACGCGGCGAAGGCGAAGCATTCAAAAAGAAGCTCGACGTGCAGCGCATGGCAGACGCCAACCGCGCATTCGCACACTTGGCCCGATAATTTATATGCAAAGAGACTATCCCCTTGATCACGTTCGCAACATTGGCATCATTGCCCACATTGACGCGGGTAAAACCACGACGACAGAGCGCGTGCTTTTTTACACGGGCAAAAAACATAAAATTGGCGAAGTGCACGAAGGCGAGGCGACCATGGACTGGATGGAGCAGGAACAGGAGCGCGGCATCACCATTACCGCTGCCGCGACGACCTGTTTTTGGAAAGGTCACCGCATTAACATTATCGATACTCCAGGGCACGTCGACTTTACTGTAGAGGTCGAGCGTTCTCTTCGTGTGCTCGATGGCGGTGTGACGGTGTTCGACGGTGTTGCGGGCGTTGAGCCGCAGTCCGAAACCGTGTGGCACCAAGCCGACAAGTACGGTGTGCCGCGTATTTGCTACATCAACAAGCTCGATCGTACCGGCGCTGATTTCTACAAAGATCTTGATTCAATCCACAAACGTCTCACCACGCAGGCATTCCCGATTCAGTTGCCGATTGGTGTGGAGTCAAACTTTTTGGGTATCATCGACCTTTTCACTCGAAAGGCGTTCATGTATCGCGATGACATGGGGAAGATTGTCGACGAAGTGGAAGTGCCAGAAGAATATAAGGCAAAGACCGAAGAGTACCGCGCAAAGCTCGTCGAAGCGATTGTTGAACACGACGAAGCACTCATGGAGCGGTATTTGGGTGGTGAAGATTTGGGTGTCGACGAACTAAAGGCGGCGCTTCGTAAGGGTGTCGTCGCGATGAAAATTTTCCCGGTGTTGTGTGGGTCGTCTCTCAAAAACAAGGGCGTGCAGCAAATGTTGGATGCGGTCGTGGAGTTTTTGCCGTCGCCGCTCGATGTTCCGCCGATTACGGGTTTTGATCCTGACGACGAAGAAAAAGTCACTGCGTGTATTCCGTCTGACACCGCGCCGTTCGCTGCGCTTGCGTTCAAAATTGCCGCAGATCCATTTGTAGGCAAGCTCGCATTTTTTCGCGTGTATTCTGGTTCGGTCAAAGCAGGGAGTTACATCTTAAATACGGCAACAGGCGAGAAGGAGCGTTTGTCGCGTATTGTGCGTTTGCACGCAAATTCTCGTGAAGACGTGGAGGAAGTGTTTGCAGGAGAAATTGCTGCTGCTGTCGGTCTTCGTGGCACGATGACCGGCCATACACTTTGTGATCCCGACCATCCGATTGTGCTTGAGAACATTACGTTCGCGTTGCCGGTTATTTCGCAAGCACTTGAACCGAAAACAAAAGGTGATCAAGAAAAAATGGGCGTTGCGCTTCAGAAACTTTCGGAAGAGGATCCGACGTTCCATGTGCGTACCGACACGGACACGCTCCAGACGATTATTTCGGGTATGGGCGAATTGCACCTCGAAATCATGGTCGACCGCATGAAGCGCGAGTATGGCGTCGAGGCAAACGTCGGAAATCCGCAAGTGAGCTATCGCGAGACGATTCGTGGCAACGCTGAGGGCGAAGGGAAGTACATCAAACAGTCTGGCGGTCGCGGTCAATATGGCCATTGCTGGTTGCGCGTGGAGCCGTTTGTTGACCCTGAGGGTGAAAACTTTACGTTTGAGGACGAGGTGAAGGGCGGCGCGATTCCAAAGGAATTTATTACGCCAATCGAGAAAGGTGCGCGTGAAGCGATGGATCGCGGTATTCTTGCGGGATACCCACTCATTAACATCAAAGCGACGGTGTACGACGGCAGCTACCACGACGTCGACAGTAACGAAGCGGCGTTTAAGATGGCGGGCAGCATGGCATTCCAAGAGGCGTGTCGTAAAGCGAAACCTGTTATTCTCGAGCCGGTCATGAAGGTTGAAGCGGTGACGCCAGAGGACTTTATGGGTACGGTTGTCGGCGACTTGAATGCGAAGCGCGGACAAATTCAGGAAATGGGCGACCGTGGAACAGTGAAATTCGTTCGCGCCATGGTGCCGCTCGCAGAAATGTTCGGCTACTCGACGTCGCTTCGTTCCATGACGCAAGGTCGTGCAAGTTACTCCATGGAATTTGGAGAATACCAGGAAGTGCCGCGCAACATTGCAGAAGAGATTATCAAGAAGCGCAGCGCGAAATAGGTTGGCGCAGAGGCGGGGCTTTCGTCGACGAACGACGTGCCCCGTTTTTGTTTTTGACGGTATATTTTTGGGGATGTATAGTATAAGAAGAAATAAGCAAAATTCTTATGGCTTCAACGATCACTATTTCACTGCCCGCAGTCACGATAAAAAAAGTTCGTGCGCAAGTGGCAACGGGGCAGTTTGCTTCGACGAGTGAATTTTTTCGCGACCTTCTTCGTCATTGGGAGGAGCAGAGTTTGGTAAAACAAATTGGGCGGAATAAAAAAGAAAAACCTATCAAATTGACATCATTTCAGGATTGGCAATAAGCCAATATGGAGGTGTATTATTATGCGAGTTTTTTGCGTCAGGTAAAGAAACTTCCAAAGTCAATTCGTGCAGTGGCTATTGAACGGACGAAGCTTTTTATCAAAAATCCTCACGATCCATCACTAAAACTTCATAAACTGCACGGACAACTCAAAGGCCATTTTGCATTTTGGGTGGATTTTCGTATAAGAATTATCCTAGAAATAAAATCAGAACGGGCATATTTCCATGCTATCGGTGATCATGGTGTATATAATACATAACGAAGCTGTTTTATTGGGCAAAGATTTTAACCATGGTTTTGTCACTCTACGTGAGATGTGTTATGACACCCATGTCACAAGGAGCTCCCCATGTCCGAAGTTATCACGAGACTTGAGCGTGCAGAGAATGATTTGTCTCAATTTCGCCGTGCCGCAGCAATCATCGTCCTCTTATCGCCGTTGATCTTCTTCGATCGATTCAGGGCCTGTCATCGGTGGAATACGTGCAGCTTGGCATTACGCCCGAGGAATATAGTGCCGTGCGAAAATTTGCGACGGGGTCGCCATGACCATTCGCATTAACCTTGTTGAGTGGTTACAAAAGCGTGAACGAGCTTTGCGTCGTGCAATGAAAAAAGCGTACGACGCTCCTGCGTCGCCCGAAGAACAATGGAGCAAAGAACACGCAGTCGACGTATCGGGAACTCGCGCGCTTCTCAAGAACGCTCTCCGCAAGCTCGGCCGCCATTCGTCGTAGCCCCGCCCGTCATCGATCCCCGATGACCGCGGGGTGTTTTGTTTTACACATTTGTTTTTGCATGCAACCACAGTAGCTCGAACATGGTGCGGAGCGTCACCGACGTATCGCCGCTTGTGACAAGAATGACGGAATTTTCTTTGCGCGTAGTAATGAACGCGGCTTCATTTTCGAATAGCAAAATACTTGCGGGCAAGACAACGTCGCTTGGGAGGAATCGCGACTCGCGTAATTCGTTTTTGTCGCGTGCAACAAACTTGTGTGTTTCACGATTCTCGGGAATGAGCTGACGACTTCGTATGCCGCGTTTAATGCGCTCGGCAATAATGCGCTGCATGAGGTATCGTTCTTTGACGCCGCTTTCGTATAGCCTTCGCCAAAATTGTTTAAACCCATCGGTGCCCTCATACATTGTGACGCCTGTTTTCTCGTGCGCAGTGCCGTGGAGCGACGAGAGAAGAGGGAGGATCGCTTCGAATGTCCGTTGGCGTTCCTCAAGTTTGCGCAAAAACATTTCTGGTTGCTCGGCAACATAGTGTGTGCGGCCTTTGTTTTATTCACACGTTGTCCACACTTAGCACTGTCAGTGCTTAGTGTTGATAATACGAAAACAAATCGCCCCGCGGCGAGGAGAGGCTCGGGCGGAGCGATGGAGCAAGTCTATTTTTGCGGATTTCCTTTTGCGAAACCGATGAGTGGTCGGTCGGGTAGGAACACTTCGATCTGCCAACACATGGGAAGGCGCTCTTTCGCGAATCGCATGCAACAAGCGAGGATGGCCGCGTTCATATTCGTGATGACGAACATGTCTCGCGTTTCTCGATCGAACAGCCCAACGACGTGTACGATGAGTTCTTCGCCGTGGCCAATAAGGTACCGGTCGCTCGGCATGCTGACAGTCACATGCTCCCGAGTGAGTTCGAGCTCGGGAATGTTGGCAACCGCGCCCTTGATCTTCATGATGAGTTGCTCGAGTTCGTGCTGATGACGGTTGATTATTCGAGGTATGCCGTAGATGACGATGTGAGGCATTGAAACTCCGAGGGTGCAGCAACATGTTTGCACCGATCGTCGTCTCTGGCAAGACTTGTTCATATTGACGCGCGAGAATTGTCGCCATAAGATGGCGCCATATGGTGAACGATCAATTTGAACGCATCATGCGTTTTGCACAACGGACGGGCGATAGGCTTATTGTCACCGACCCGTCGGGGAACGAGCCAGTTGTTATTATGGGGCTCGATGAGTACGAGGCGCTTGTGGAAGGTGCGATGGGACCAGACGGTAAATACCCAATGATGGGTGATATCGACATGGATGATGAGGAAGAAGATTTTGTGAGCGAGTACGGTGAAGCGCCAACGCTTGAAATTATTGAGGAGCCTGTCATGGAGTCTCCCGTACAGCCGATTATCGACATTCCTACAGAACCAGAGAAAACTGTGCCAATAATGCAGAATAAAGCCCCAGAAAAACAAGCCGAAATCAACGAAGAGCAGTTTTACTTGGAACCGCTCGGATAATCACAATCTCGCTCTTGCGCAATTTTAGGCCTTTTGTTATAGTCTCGGCACTTCACTTTTTAAGAAACCCTTTAATTCAGCTATGGCAGAAGCTTTTTCCCGCAGTAAGCCGCACGTCAACGTCGGCACCATCGGTCACGTTGACCACGGTAAGACCACGACAACGGCAGCGCTTTTGGCGGTTGCCGCTGGCATGGGTAACGTCGCTCAAAAGAAGGGCATCGACGATCTCGATAAGTCGCCTGAATCCAAGGCGCGCGGTATTACGATTTCCACCGCACACTGTGAATACGAGACGGCGAATCGTCACTACGCACACGTTGACTGTCCAGGACACGCCGATTACGTGAAAAACATGATCACGGGTGCAGCGCAGATGGACGGCGCAATTCTCGTGGTTTCGGCCGCAGACGGTCCAATGCCGCAAACTCGCGAGCACATTCTTTTGGCCAAACAGGTCGGTGTTCCGTATATTGTTGTGTACTTGAACAAGGTTGACATGGTCGACGACCCAGAACTCATCGATCTCGTCGAACAGGAAGTTCGCGATTTGCTCAAGAAATACGATTTCCCAGGCGATGCTGTTCCGGTGATTCGTGGTTCTTCGGCAAAGGCGCTTGCAAACTTGACGGACGAAGCAGCTATTAAGCCAATTAAAGATCTTTTGAATGCGCTCGACACATACATCCCAGAGCCAGTGCGCGACCTCGACAAGCCATTTCTCATGCCAGTCGAAGACGTGTTTTCTATTGAAGGTCGTGGCACAGTTGTGACGGGTCGTATTGAACGCGGTCAAATTAAGATCAACGACGAAGTTGAAATCGTTGGTTTGAAGGACACCGCAAAAACAGTTGTCACCGGCATTGAAATGTTCAATAAGTCGCTTGACTCTGGTATGGCAGGCGACAACGCAGGTATTCTTATCCGCGGCATCAAGAAGGAAGACGTGCAACGCGGTCAGGTGTTGGCGAAACCAGGTTCGGTGAAGCCACACACAAAGTTTGAAGCAGAAATCCTCGCACTTACGAAGGAAGAGGGCGGTCGTCACAAGCCATTCTTCAAGGGTTACAAGCCGCAATTCTACATTCGTACAACAGATGTTACCGGTGAAATCACCTTGCCAGAGGGCACGGAAATGGTTATGCCAGGTGACACCGTGAACTGCGTCGTGACGCTTATTGCGCCTGTCGCACTCGAAGAAAAGATGCGCTTTGCAATCCGCGAGGGTGGCCGTACCGTTGGTGCAGGCGTTGTGGTAAAAATTACTGAGTAATGGGTAGTGAGCCACGTCGTTTCAAAACGACGTGGCTCGCCTCGTTTCACATTGTTCTTTCATTGTTATGTCGGATACTAAAAAAACAACCGAAGAAGTCGCAAAGCAGCGCATTCGCATTCGTATCCGTGCCTACGATCACAAAATTATCGATAGCGCAACGGAAACGATCATCAAAACCGCGGAGCGTTCGGGCGCGGAGGTCATTGGCCCCGTGCCATTGCCAACGGAACGTCGACGTTACACCGTGAACCGTGCGACATTCATTGACAAAACGTCTCGCGATCAGTACGAAATGCGCATCCACAAACGTCTTATCGACATTGTGAATCCGACGGAACGCACTATCGACAGTCTCATGTCACTGAACCTTCCCGCAGGCGTCGACATCGAAATAAAAATGTAATTAATCCGCAGGGCTTCCGAGATGCGTTTGAGCATCTGCCAACGGGCAGACTCGAACATGGCTCGGAGGCTCTGCACTCCCAAATACCGAACCGGAAAGAAAGTTCTCCGCTAGCGAGCGGAGATAACCTTGCCGCCGCTTCGTGAGGGAGAAAAGGAGAATAGTTTCCATTCCCATTTTAAAGACCGACAGCAAGTTGTGTGTTTGTCCTCGCCACGCGGCGAGGGTTGCTGAAGGCATGAAGTCGTTATGGCTTCACGCTTTTTCGTTAAAACAAACATCGTTTGCTCCAACGGCATCATGCTATGAAGGTACTTCTTGGAACAAAAATTGAAATGGATCAGGTGTTTGCACCAGACGGCGCTTCCGTTCCGGTGACCTGGGTTCAAGCCGATCCGTGCACTGTTATTGGAACGCGCACGAATCAAGCAGGTGTCGCAGTAGCAATGCTTGGCACAGGTTCACGTCGCCATTTGCCAAAAGCACAAAAGGGCGTTTTTGGAGAGCTTGGTGACTTCCGCACCGTGCGCGAATTCCCGCTTGGTGAGGGCGAAGTGCTTGAGCGCGGAGCCATTCTCGACGTTACAACGTTCGCGATTGGCGATCTCGTCGACTTGGTCGGCACGGCAAAGGGTCGTGGTTTCCAAGGTGTCGTAAAGCGTCATGGTTTCCGTGGTCATCCTGCAACACACGGTCACAAGGACCAGTTGCGTAAGTCTGGTTCCATTGGTGCCGGTGGTGTGCAACGCGTGTTTAAAGGAATGCGCATGGCAGGTCGTATGGGAAACAACCGTGTAACGGTAAAAAACCTCGTCGTCATGGCGATCGATACTGCACAAAACAAAATTGCGCTGAAAGGCGCGGTTCCCGGAGCACGAGGTGGTTTGGTCACGATTCTTGCAACTCAAGGAAATGTATGGCGGACGTAACCCTTTACACAATGGACGGCGCACAAGCCGGAACGCTTTCGCTCGCGAAGGCACTCTTTGAAGTCGCGCCAAAACTTGGTGTTATTCATTCGGTGATTGTTGCGCAAGACGCAAACAGCCGACAGGTCCTCGCACACACGAAGGACCGTTCCGACGTGCAGGGCGGTGGAAAAAAGCCGTGGAAGCAGAAGGGTACGGGTCGTGCGCGTCACGGTTCAAGCCGCTCACCAATTTGGATTGGTGGTGGTATTACATTCGGTCCACGTAACGACCGAAATTTCACTCTCAAAGTCAACAAGTCACAAAAGCGTCTTGCACTTTCTATGGTGCTTTCGGACAAGGTCGCGACAGGTAATTTTGTTGCCGTTGACGTTTTCACCTTCCCGGAACCTAAAACTTCACTTGCTGCAGCAATGCGTAAGGTACTTCCTGGTGCTGACGCAAAGGCGCTTATCGTGCTTGCCCCAGGTGAGGAAAACCTCTATCGCGCCGCACGCAATCTGCCAAACACGGAAACGATCCGCGCAGGCAGTCTCAATGTGCGCGATGTTGCGAAATATCCATACCTTATTACGTCGAAGGCAGGAGTAGACGCGATGACGGAAATTTTTGCTTCGTAATATGGCGATATTCAAAAAGAAAATTATCGACGTCGACGCAAAGGCTGTCGAAAAAGGTACAAAAAACGAATCGAAAAAAGCTTCGCCACGCACGGCAAAGTCGGTTTCTGTTCTTGCGCTCCGCACTATTCTTGCGCCGCTTGCAACGGAAAAATCCGCACTCCTCGCAAGCCGCGGCGTATATGCATTTCTTGTCGCAAAAGATGCAAATCGTATTGCGGTGCGTCAAGCGTTCCGCGAATTGTACAACGTCACACCTGTAAAGGTGAACGTTGCGAATGTTCGTGGAACTGCGCGCCGCTTTGGTCGCTCAATTGGTCGCACGTCCGACACGAAGAAGGCTTTTGTGACGCTCCCGAAGGGCACGCACATTGATGTGTTTTCCGCTGTTTAAGAGATTGATATGCCGATTAAGAAATACAATCCTACTTCTGCAGGACGACGCCAATCATCGGTGCAGACTTTTGACGACGTCACGTCAACGACGCCGTATAAAAAATTGCTTGTTTCAAAAAAGCAGATGGCAGGCCGTTCGAGCAACGGAAAAATTTCCGTCCGTCATCGTGGCGGTGGTGCAAAGCGCCACATTCGTCTTATTGACTGGAAACAAAATAAGTTCGACATTCCTGCTGTTGTACAAACCATCGAATACGATCCAAATCGCGGTGCACGTATTGCACTCATCGCATACAAAGATGGTGAAAAGCGTTACATGCTTGCGCCACATGGTGTGACGGTTGGTACGCACATTGTGGTGTCGAAGGAGAAGGGCGAACCAAATCCGGGAAATCGTTTCCCGCTCGAGAAAATTCCTGTCGGCATGATGGTGTACAACATCGAATTGCAACCAGGGCGAGGTGGTCAGTTGGTGCGTGGTGCAGGTACGAGCGCGTCGTTCCTTGCAATCGAAGGTGAGAACGCGATGGTCAAGTTACCTTCGGGAGAAACGCGACTCATTCACAAGGCATGCATGGCGTCGATTGGTAGCGTGTCGAACCCTGACTGGCGTTTGGTGCGATGGGGTAAGGCAGGCCGCATGCGTCACCGCTCCATTCGCCCAACTGTTCGCGGTAAGGCAATGAACCCTGTCGACCACCCGCACGGCGGAGGTGAGGCGCGCAACTCGATTGGTCTCAAATACGCAAAGACACCGCAGGGTAAACACGCCCATGGTGTGCCGACACGTGGACGAAAACATACAAATCGATTTATCGTTCGACGTCGGAATAAGAAACAGTCTGGATCATAATTTATGACTCGAAGTATTAAAAAAGGTCCTTACGTCGACGTCAAACTCGCCGCAAAGGTGAGCAAACTCCGTCCTGGTGACAAAACCGTTATAAAGACATGGGCACGTGCCTGTTCCATCACTCCCGCAATGGTCGGGTTCACGATTGCAGTGCACAACGGGAAAGACTTTATTCCGGTGCGTGTGGTCGAAAACATGGTTGGGCACAAGCTTGGAGAATTCTCACCAACACGCAAGTTCGTTCGTCACGGAGGTAAAACAACTGCTGCACCTACGACACCTTCTGCAGCGCCTGCCGCCGTAGGAAAAGCCACACCCGCAGCAGGCAAAAAACTCACCCGATAAATCCTATGCACGCATTTGCTAAAGCACGTTCCGTTCGCATCGCACCGCGCAAAACGCGGTTGGTTGTTGCACTCGTGCGTGGACTATCGGTTGCCGAGGCGCGACGTCAGCTCGCATTCAGTGCGAAGGATGCCGCAGAGCCTGTGCTCAAAGTGTTGAACTCCGCAGTGGCGAACGCGACGAACAACCTTAAACTCGATGCCGCAACGCTCTTCATTACGAAAGCGTTTGTCGACGAGGGGCCAAAGTTCAAGCGCTTCACACCAAAAGCACAAGGTCGTGCAACGCCGATTCGTCGTCGTACGTCACACATCACGATCGTTGTTGAACCAAAAGTCGCATAACCTATGGGCAATAAAGTACATCCAAAAGCGTTTCGTCTTTCGACGATTTACACGTGGGACTCCAAGTGGTTCGCGAATAAAAAGCAATTTGTCGTCGCGCTCTCCGAGGACGTTGGCATGCGCGTGTTTATTCGCAAGAGCTTGAAGGACGCGGGTATCGACAAAATCGAAATCGACCGTACGCCAAAAAACGTCGTGATCGCGATCTACGCCGCGAAGCCAGGCTTCGTGATTGGTCGGGCAGGGCTCGGCAGCGAAGAGTTGAAGAAAAAGCTTCTCGCCAAATTCTTCCGCGGTCGCCGCGTGACACTCGCCATCAACGTACACGAAGTCTCTCGTCCTGCACTGTCGTCGGAAATCGTCGGCCAGCAGATCGCGAAGGAACTCGAGTCGCGCATGGCGTTCCGTCGTTCCATGAAAATGGCGATCGAACGGGTCATGAAAGCAGGTGCGAAGGGAGTGAAGATCACCATTTCTGGCCGTTTGAACGGTGCAGAAATCGCACGAACGGAAACATTGTCGCAGGGCTCGATTCCACTTCACAACTTGCGTGCCGACATCGAGTTTGCGCGCATTCGCGCAACAACGCTGCAAGGTGTCATTGGTATCAAAGTCTGGATTTACCGCGGTGAAGTATTCGCTACAACAAAAGAAAAATCGACAGACGACACCGCAAAACCCACCGAACAACGCCGATCACGCAGCCGTCCCGCTGAGCGCGCATCACGCGCACAACAAGGACGCGCCTAAACTCCTTCTATGTTGCTTCCGAAAAAGATGAAATATCGCAAGTGGCAAAAACGTCGGTCAGCCGGCGATCGCTTGGCGACGCAAAAAACGGACGTTGCATTTGGTCAATATGGACTGAAGGCGATTACAGAATCGTGGGTAACAGCGCGGCAGATCGAGGCGGCGCGTCGCGCAATGACGCGTGCTATCAAGCGTGGCGGAAAAATCTGGATTCGTATTTTCCCCGACCATCCTGTAACGAACCACGGTTCGGAAACGCCGATGGGTAAGGGAAAGGGTGCCGTCGATTATTACATGACGCCTGTGCGTGCCGGAACCGTGATGTTCGAAATGGACGGTGTCGATGAAGCAACGGCACAGGAAGCATTCCGGCTTGCAGCGCACAAGTTGCCGGTGAAGTGGAAAGTGGTAACCCGCTCGTAATATGTCTGCATATACTGAATTCAAACAGAAAAATGCAAAAGAGCTTAATGGCCTCTTGGCCGAAGGGCGCGGACATTTGCACGAGCTGGCGTTCCAGCAAACCATTGGACAGCTAAAAAGCGTCCGAGAGATTACCGAAACTCGCAAGCGCATCGCGCGCATCCTGACTGCGCTTCGCGCACAAAGCCTCGTATGACCGAAGAAACAATAATTAAACCGTCTGTACCACAGCGCCGCCGCCTTGACGGCACGGTTGTGTCGACGAAGATGCAAAAAACCGTCACGGTGCGAATCGACCGCACGGTGTTGCATGAAAAATATCAAAAACGTTTCCGCGTGAGTAAAACGTATCTTGCGCACAATGAATTCCCCGAGGTAAAAGTGGGCGATGCGGTAACGATTGAAGAAACCCGCCCTGTTTCAACGCGCAAGCGTTGGCGCATAGTGAAAGACGCAAAGTAAAACCTCTGTATGTTGCAACATCGATCAATGATGAAAGTAGCCGATAACTCTGGAGCCAAGAAGCTTCAGGTTATTCGCGTACTTGGCGGCTACAAGAAACGGTATGCGCGTCTTGGCGATGTCGTCACCGCAGTCGTGAAAGAAGCTGCACCGCACACTGCCGTAAAAAAGAGCGATGTTGTGCATGTTGTCATTGTGCGCACGCGCAAAGAAGTGCGTCGCAAAGATGGCTCATACATCCGTTTCGACGAAAATGCGGGCGTCATTATTACCCGTGCGACAAAGGAGCCAAAGGGCACACGTATTTTTGGACCGGTTGCACGCGAATTGCGTTCGCTCGGGTTCATGAAGATCGTGTCGTTGGCGCCTGAAGTGCTTTAATTCTTCCCATATGAAAATAAAAACAGGCGACAAGGTTCGCGTCATGGTGGGCAAGGACAAAGGCAAGGAAGGGAAAATCATTCAGGTTTTTCCTGCACTTGGTCGTGTGGTCGTTGAAGGCCTTAACCAGCGCGTGAAGCACATCAAAAAGCGTGGCAACCAAGCGGGTCAACGTGTGACATTTTCTGCGCCGCTCGATGCATCGAATGTCGCCATTGTTGGTGCGGGCGGTGCAACGGGACGTGTGCATTTCACCATGACGAAAGTCGATAACAAGATGCGCAAGGTGCGTGTGTTGAAAACAAAGAAAGGAACCGAAGAACTCGGCTAGCCTATGCAAACACTTAAAACACAATATATAAAAGACGTGGCACCGATGCTGCGCGAACGCTTTGGCCGAACGAATATTCACGAGACACCGCGCATCGTTAAAGTGACGCTGAACGCAGGGCTCGGGAAGGGCAAAGACGCAAAGTTCGCAGATGTCGTTGTCGATACGTTGCAACGGATTACCGGTCAGGCACCTGTCAAAACCAAAGCACGCAAGTCCATTGCAGGCTTCAAGGTTCGCGAAGGCATGGTGGTTGGTGTGATGGTCACCTTGCGTGGCAATCGCATGTGGGACTTCCTTGAGAAGCTTGGGCGCGTGGCCTTCGCACGTATCCGTGACTTCCGCGGCATTCCTGAAACGGCGGTCGACAAGCAGGGCAACTTCAATTTCGGCTTTACGGAACACACGGCGTTCCCGGAAGTCGCACCAGACGAAGTTGAATCTCTGCACGGCTTGCAGGTGACGATTACGACCACAGCAAACAATCACGAAGAAGGGCTTGCGCTCTTCAAAGGCCTCGGCTTCCCGTTCGCCGCAAAGAACAGCGAAAAGAACTAACGTATGGCAACCGAAAATCAAATCGCAAAATCCAAGCGCCGAAAGCAGAAGTTTTCGACGCGCAAAGTGAATCGCTGCTGGCGTTGTGGCCGTACGCGCTTCTTCCTGCGCGACTTCGGTCTCTGCCGTATTTGCTTCCGTGAATTGGCCAACGTTGGTGAGATCCCGGGTATTCGTAAAGCGAGCTGGTAATTATATGATGACCGATCCTGTAAGCGACATGCTCACTCGCATCCGCAACGCAACGCACGCGCGTTTGCGTGTTGTTGAGATGCCCCGCTCGAACATGAAGTTCGCACTTGCGAAAATCATGGAAAGCACGGGTTATCTTGCAAACGTGGAAACATACGAAGACGGCAACCGTCCGATGCTTCGTGTGACTTTGCGGTATGACGAGTCTGGTGTGTCCACACTTTCTTCACTTAAACGTGTCAGCAAACCCGGTCAACGCATTTACGTGAAGTCTTCGGACCTCCGTGGTGTGCGGTCGGGGATGGGTATTTCCATCATTTCGACGCCAAACGGCCTCATGACAAACCATGAAGCACGGAAGCGTCATTTGGGTGGCGAGCTCATTTGCGAACTTTACTAACTCTTCTATGTCGCGTATTGGCAAAAAGCCGGTTATTATCCCCACGGGGGTTATAGTGACCCAAGATGGACAGACGGTTACCGTCAAAGGTCCGAAAGGCGAGCTCGCGCTCACCCTCCACCACCATGCGTCGATGACGCAAACAACGGGTGAGGATGGCGTGGTGCATTGTGATATTTCCGTCATGGATGGTGATCGTGAAGATCGCGCAATTTGGGGCACGATGCGTGCACTTGTAGCGCAGATGGTCGAAGGAGTCACGGTTGGCTATACAAAGGCACTCGAATTAAATGGCGTTGGTTTTAAAATGAGCTTGCAAGGAACAACGCTGGTGATGGCGCTCGGTTTTTCGCACGAGGTGCGTTATGAATTGCCAAAAGAGGTTTCCGCAAAGATTGAAGCAAACGTGTTGACGATGACGTCGGCAAACGCACACGTTCTTGGTCAAGCAGCTGCAGAAATTCGTGCACTAAAAAAACCAGAGCCGTACAAAGGTAAAGGTTTCCGCTACACCGACGAAATTATTCGTCGCAAAGCAGGTAAGGCGTCGAAGACGTCGGACTAACCCCACGCATATGATGAAACGTATTCTGAAAAAACGTTCTGCCGCTTTGCGCCGGGCAACACGCACACGCGCCCGTATTCGCGGGAGTGCCGAACGACCTCGTTTGACGGTGTTTCGTTCGAGTGCGCACATGTACGCGCAAGTGATCAACGACGAAATCGGTCGTACGCTTGTTGCGTCTTCGGACGCCGTGCTCGATGTGAAAGGCAAAAAGCCTCTCGAAGTTGCCGCACTTGTAGGTGCCGACATTGCAAAGAAAGCAAAAGACGCAGGTGTGACGACGGTGGTGTTCGATCGCGGTCCGTACCTGTACCATGGTCGTGTGAAGGCAGTCGCAGACGCAGCACGTGAAGGAGGTCTTGCATTCTAGATTTATGACAAACGAAGTAAAAACAACAGTAGCAACTCCTTCGACACCAGCGGCACGTCCCGCGGGTGGTCGTGGTGGTCGCGGCAATAGCCAAGGCGGTCGTGGCGGAGGCGGCGGCGCGGGTGGTGGGCGCGGCGGTAACGATCGTCGCGGTGGCGGCGGGCGTCCCGAGCGCGAACCACGAGAGTTCGAGCAAAAAATTCTCGAACTTGCTCGCGTCACTCGTGTGACCAAAGGTGGTAAGCGCATGCGTTTCCGCGCCTGTCTCATTATTGGCGACCGAAAGGGTCGCGTAGGCATGGGTGTTGCTAAGGGTGCAGACGTTGCAATGTCCGTTGAAAAGGCATTTCGAAAGGCAAAAAAAGATTTGGTGACGATCCCGCTCCAAAACGGTACAGTTCCTCACATCGTTGACCGCAAGTTTTCGGCGGCGCGTGTGCTCATCAAGCCAGCGCCACAAGGTACGGGGTTGAAGTGTGGCGGTGCGGTGCGCGTTATTCTCGAACTCGGCGGCGTGCCAAACGCAGTGTCGAAGGTCATGGGGTCGAACAACAAAATCAACAATGCAAAGGCAGTTATGGCAGCGCTCAAGTCGCTCTCCATGCCAAAGGCAAAGTCAAAAGACGTGACAAACGCATAATATGGCAATTTCTCTTCATACAATTACATCGACATCCGGCTCGCGTACGACTCCACGTCGCAATGGTCGTGGTCTTGGCCGTAAGGGCACAACGGCAGGCCGTGGGCAAAAAGGTCAGAAGTCTCGCACAGGCGTTGGTGGCCTGAAGCGTTTGGGTATGCGCAAAGTACTTTTGTCGACGCCGAAATTGCGCGGTTTCCGTTCACTTGCTGCAAAAATGGCTGTCGTGAACGTGAGTGACCTTGCGCGCTACATTGTGGGCGAAGTCGTATCGCCACGCACGCTTGCAAAGAAAGGCCTTATTACGTCAGCAAAACACGGTGTAAAGATCTGTGGAGGCGGCGAGATGCTTGTTGCGGTTACGATTAAGGGGTGTGACGTTACGAAGTCGGCCGCAGAAAAAATCGCGAAGGCCGGCGGAAAGGTCGCGTAGATATATTTTTATGGAAGCACTTTTGCGTATTTGGCGGATTCGTGAGATTCGCAATAGTATTCTGTTCGTGCTTTTCGCAGTAACGCTGTTCCGCGTTGCTGCGCATATTCCTGTTCCTGGGATCGATACCGCGGGCTTGTCGTCGTTGTTGGCGGGCAATCAATTTCTTGGGTTGTTGAATGTATTTGCAGGAGGAACGCTCAATAGTTTTTCCGTTGTTGCACTTGGCGTGGCGCCATATATTACATCGTCGATTATTTTCCAGCTTCTTGGCATGATCTTCCCGTCGGTCGAAGAAATGCAAAAGGAGGAACAGGGTCGTCAAAAATTGAACCGCTACACACGTTTTGCAACAGTGCCACTTGCACTTTTGCAGGCATACACCATTACCAAACTCATTGGTCAACAAGGTGCACAGTTTGGTGTGACAATTTCGCTTTCAGGGTTTGAGTGGGCAACGGCGCTCACGTCAATGGTTGCGGGAACAATTTTCCTCATGTGGCTTGGCGAGCTGATCACTGAGCGCAAAGTCGGCAACGGACTTTCTATCATGATTTTTGCAGGTATCATTGCAAGCCTTCCCAACTTTATCGGTCAAACGATTGCGACGTACACATCAGGGCAATTACTGAACGTCATTCTCTTCATCGCATTGGCGCTTGTTACCATTGTTGGTGTGGTCATCATGAGCGAAGGGCAGCGCAATGTTCCTGTGCAATATGCACGGGGCGCGCGGCTCGGTGCGACAAAAGTGCAATCGTCTCTTCCGATTCGCGTGAACATGGTGGGCATGATTCCAATCATTTTTTCATTGTCTATCGTGACGCTGCCACCACTTTTCGCACAGTTTTTTGTTGGCGCACGAACAGTGATTATTCGCGACATTGCCACATGGGTCGTTGCGCTGTTTAGCAATCAGGCATTCTACGGCATTCTGTATTTTGCACTTGTTGTTGCCTTTACGTTCTTTTACGCGTCCATCGTGTTTAAGCCTGAACAGGTCGCAGAGAATTTGCAGAAGCAGGGTGGATTTGTTCCAGGGATTCGTCCAGGTGAGCAAACTGCCGTGTACTTCTCGTGGGTCATGAACCGATTGTTGCTGACGGGTGCCGTGTTTCTTGGCCTGATCGCCATTTTGCCGACTATCGTGCAGCAAATTACGGGCAACGCAAACTTTGTGGTTGGCGGTTCGTCTGTTATTATCGTCGTGTCGGTCGTTATCGAAATTATTAAACAGGTAGAGTCACAAATTACGATGCGAAGTTACGATGTATAGTATGGCAAAAATGGTGCGTATAACTGATAGTGATGTTGCAAAGGCGGTAGGGCGCGCAGCTTCGGGTCGTGAAGCGGTGATGTTGCGCTCGGCGCTTGAAATAGCCATTCGTTCGAGCAGTGGGAGCAGTGTTTCGCTCGACTACATCGAACGTGCACTTGATTCTCTCGTTGAATTTTATGTGAGTAACGGTGCAGTGCGAAAGATCGTTGCATCTTTTGAAGCACTGTATGACGAACAAGCAACATAAAATTCTCATTCTCGGTCCACAAGGGAGCGGTAAGGGTACGCAGGCAAGTATTCTTGCAAATAAACTTGGCGTTCCTGCACTTTCGATGGGTGCGCTCCTTCGTGATGCTGCAACAAAAGGTGGAGTAATTGGTGACGAAATTGCGCGTATTCAAAAAATGGGCGCGTTAGTGCCAGACGAAGTTGCGGGGGAGATTTTTCGTGCACGCATTTTGGAGTCAGATGCTACAAGTGGGTACATCATTGACGGATATCCACGGAACGAGGCGCAGTACGACGTGTATGCTGCGCTCGACACGCCAACGGCGGTTATTGTCATTACTGTGCCACACGGCGTCTCTGTGCAGCGGTTGCACGACCGCGCAATGAAAGAGGGTCGCGCGGACGACACCGTCGACGTCATTACTCGTCGTCTGCAAATTTATCACAACGACACACAACCGATGATTTCGCATTTTACTGAGCGTGGTATTGTGCATGATGTGGATGGTGTAGGGACTGTTGAAGACGTTGCCGCGCGAATTGAGGCACTTTTTGTAGAAGTGTAGAAAATGGGGAAACTGTAGAAATGGTATGGCGCTCACAAAATCAAATGATGAAGTAGACGCAATGCGCCGCGGTGGGGCATTACTTTCGGTTGCGCTGCAAACAGCGGTAGATGCAGTAAAGCAAGGTGTCACCATGGCGCAGCTTGATGATATTGCAACGAAAGTGATTGTCGACGGTGGCGGAAAGCCGTCGTTTATGGGGTACAAAAATGGGAGTGGCGAGCCATTTCCCTCAACGATGTGTGTGTCGGTGAACAACGAAATTGTGCATGGGCTCGGCAACCGCGACATCACGCTTCGTGAAGGCGACATTGTCGGGCTCGATATTGGGTTGTGGTTGGATGGGTTGTGTACGGACATGGCGGTTACTGTTCCTGTAGGAAAAATAAATAAAGAACGTCTTGCACTGCTCCGTGCAACACGAGATGCAATGTATGCAGGTGTTGACGCCGCGATTGTTGGTAATACCGTTCTTGATATTGGCGGTGCAATTGAAGACGCAATCGACCAAAAAAAATACGGCATTGTGAAGGGGCTTGTGGGGCATGGCGTTGGTCACAAAGTCCACGAAGCGCCGCACGTGCCAAACTATCGTGGAAAATTCTCTCCCGTCAAACTCGTGCCAAACATGTGTATTGCGATTGAACCAATGTTGACGACGGGGAGCGACAGCATTACGACGGCAAAAGACGGGTGGACAATTACGACAGTCGACGGCAGCGACGCGGGGCATTTTGAAGTGACATTGGTTATTACGGAAAATGGTCCGGAAATTTTGACGCCACAGCCGGACGTTGGGATATAGAAAAACCCCGACTAGTGACTAGTCGGGGGCGTGGAGGCGGCAGGGTGGGGGTTATGGAACCTCGCTTCACCCGTACCGCCTCCAGTTGCCATCGCATTCGCGCATGGGGGACTCCTCGCGGCTGTCCCTACTCACATCGTATCGGATGCTCGACACCTCTAGAGCATAAAGGCTCTAGGAGACTGGTGGATCACCGAGTTCGTGCCGTGAATACGGTCGGCAGGGAACGAGAGTTACTATACCATTTTTTGGTACTTCTGTCAAGGTACCTGTGCTATTTCTATGCTACGGTTAGCCATTATATGACATTCTGTGAGGGGATGTGTTATCCTATATTTCTATGCGAGACCAGACAAAAGATGAACAATGGATTCGTGAACACATCGGCGACAAAGTCACCGAAACCATCTACTTGATGCCCAATCACTACGACGCAGGATACGAAGTACGCATTGGTAGCCTCGACTTTTTCGTTGACTACGACAGCATTGACGCAAATGACGACACAATTATTAAAAAATATCGCGAATAACTTTTTATTTATGCAAAAAGGTGATTGGTTTTCTTTGGGGAGCATCGTCGTCATTATTGCGATTGCCGCTACGTTCTTTTTTCTTGCACCGAAAGCACCAAAGCTGGGGATTGGCCTCGTTGAGCTTCCGGGGTCGACACTCACCGTTGCACCGAAGATGAGTTGGGCAACTATGCAGATGTTTAACATGACACTTGTACAGGATGGATTTATTACGATTCACGAGTCGATTGGTGGGGCACCAGGCCCTGTGGTTGCTTCGAGATATGTCGACGGCATAGGGCTACATGAAGGAGTGGGTGTTCCACTTGAGACTCCTCTTTTGCACGGCGTAGACTATATCGCGCTTTTGCACGTCGATAACGGCGATCATGTGTATGTGCCTGCAGATGATTTGCCTGTGAGTGTAAATGGCATCCCTGTTCGTGCTGATTTTCAGTCGGATGTTCCTGTTCCAGAAGTGACGCCATAATGTGAAATATCTTGGTGTTGATTACGGATTAAAAAAAATTGGACTTGCCGTTGGTGACGATGCAACAGGTATGGCTTTTCCGTTTGGCGTTATCGCAGGAGGTGAAGATGCGGTGAAGTATGTTGTTGACGCGGCGAAGCGTGAAGGCGCCGACGCGTTTGTGGTTGGCGTGCCTATTCCGAACGAAGATTTTCATTCAGACGAACAATTGAATATCACCATGGCATTTGTGACCGCACTCCGTGCCACAACGTCGCTGCCCGTGTCTGTTGTCGACGAACAATTTTCGAGTGCCGAAGCCCGTCGCCTTCAAAAAGAATATGGCGCAAGTGCCTCCGAAGACGCCCTCGCGGCGATGATTATCTTACAGGCGTATTTGGATGAAGTATGTGGTCGTCAGTAAAAACTCATGCCGTTGTGCTTTCGTCGCGCGCGTTTCGGGAGGCGGATAGGAGTTATACGGCGTTGACGCCGCATTTTGGCAAGCTCGCGTTCGTGGGGCGAGGGGCGTTGAAGCCAAAGGCGAAATTGGCTGCGCACTTGGAGCCGTGCGCGGTTGTTGAACTTGAAATTGTGCGCGGTGCGCGGTCGACGACGGTTATTAATGTTGAACGTCGTGTTGCATTTCGACGCGCAGAAACATCGTTATCGCATCGTCTCCTCACATTGTCATCGTTATCATTACTCGACGCGATAACACAAACCGATGCGGAAGACCCTCTGCTTTACGACGCGTTGATTGCATGGCTCGAATTTCTCGACGCGCAAGAAACGCTGCACCCCACACGCAGCACGTTACTCCTCGGCGCATTCTTGCTCCGTATTATGGCGCAGCTCGGCTACGATACGACGCTCCTCCATCTGCTCCCAAAAAATGAAGCAGCGGCAGCACTTTTGCATTGTGCACGAAACGATGCATATACTGCCCTTACGCAGTTGCCACTCAAAGGCGTCGACGTCGAGGCATATGCGACGTGTGTGCACGACCTCCTTGGCTACCACGTTCCCGGATATGCCGACCGTCCGTTTTGGGTTGGCATTATAGCAGGGTAATACTGATTGACCGAAGGTATGGGGTGCGGTATTGTTTTTTTATATGACGCGTAAAGTACAATCTGCGGGTATTACATACCCCGTCATCGTGCACGAAGGCGAGACGCGAGGATATTGGGTAGAATGTCCTGCTTTTGAGGGCTGTTATTCACAGGGAAAAACAATAGAAGAAGCATTACGCAACGTTCGAGAGGCAATAGAATTATGTCTTGCTGACGTAGATCGAGAGCAAATTCCTACGCACGCGGTTAGTTTGCACCTCGTCACAATATAGTATGACGAAACTTGCGGGATTCTCTGGTAAAAACATCGTCAAGAAATTGCAAAAAATCGGTTTTGTACAATTACGACAGCACGGAAGTCATGCCCGTCTTTTTTGTGAAGGACGAGGATTTGTGACAGTGCCAATGCATAGAGAGCTAGATGCAGGGTTTCTTCGTAAAATCATTAAGGACGCTCGACTAGACACAGACGAGTTTCTTGCGTTATAGTCCTTAGAGCCTGCTTATAATCTTGCTTCCTGAGACATTTGGATGATGTTTTGAGCGAAAAATCTGAAGGTCGACGAAACATAGCCAAAGCTACGTTGAGAAGACCTGAGGATTTTGCAGCCAAAACAGCGCCAAAGGGAGTCGGGAGAAAGATTATAAACAGGCTCTATAAGGCGTTGACGCGGCTGAACACCCGCTGAGCCGAGAACAATTGGGAAAAGTACAAAATGAGGTGGCACCGCGGAGCAATTCGCCCTCATATGTCTGTTATCATATTATGATAGCGGATGTATGTGGGTTATTTTATTTCTATGCAAGCAATTATCAGTAAACTTTCTGACCTCGTTGGTCAAGCCGTGACGCTCAAGGGTTGGGCGTATAATTTTCGGAGTAGTGGAAAAATCTTTTTTCTCCAGTTGCGTGACGGAAGCGGTTTTGTGCAGGTGGTGTATAGCGCAGCGGAAATTTCTGAAGAGCAGTGGGAAAGTTTGAATACGTTAACGATTGAGTCATCGGTCGAAGTGACGGGAGTAGTGAAAGCGGAGCCGCGTGCGCCGAGTGGGTTCGAACTCACAGGCACGGGGTTTGGCATGATCCAACGTACGGAAGAAGAATATCCCATTGGGAAAAAAGAGCATGGGCCGGAATTTTTGTTCGACAATCGTGATCTTGCGCTTCGCACGAAAACGACGTGGGCGGTACTCCGTATTCGCGACCGTGTATTCTACTCAATTGAACAATTTTTTCACGAAGAAGGGTTTGTCCGTTTTGATACGCCGATTTTGCAGCCAACAAGTTGCGAAGATACGACGCAATTGTTTACTGTCGATTACTACGGCGACCCGATGTATTTGTCGCAGTCGGGTCAGCTGTATAGTGAAGCGGGGATTATGACGTTTGGAAAGGTGTATGACTTTGGGCCCGTGTTTCGCGCAGAAAAAAGCAAGACACGCCACCATTTGTCGGAGTTATGGATGATGGACGCGGAAATGGCGTTCCACGATCAGGCGATGAACATGGACGTACAAGAGCGCATGGTAAAACGCATAGTGAAGGATGTCCTTGACCACTGTGCACAAGAGCTGAAAATTTTAGAGCGCGACACGACAGTTTTGCAGCGTCTTGTCGACGAACCGTTCGTGCACCTCACACACGCTGAAGCAAAGCGTATCCTCAAGGAGGAGGGGTTGGTGACGGGCGAAGGAACGCAGGACGACACGTATTGGCAAGACGATATGTCGACAGAAGAAGAAATCGCATTGGGGAACAAATATAAACTTCCCGTGTTTATTGAAAATTATCCTGCGGAAATAAAGTCATTCTACATGAAGCGATTCACGGATGAACAGGGCATTGTTCGTGCGCGATGTGCAGATCTTATTGCGCCGGAGGAGGGGCGAGAGATAATTGGGGGGAGTCAGCGTGAAGAAAGTTATGAGGAGCTGAAAAAAGAAATTATTGATCGTAATTATCCGCTTGCTGAGTATGAGTGGTACTTGAACACGCGGAAGTTTGGAAGCGTGCCGCATAGCGGATTCGGTATTGGCCTCGAGCGTACCGTTCGGTGGATTTCAGGCGTGCACCACATTCGTGAGACAATAGCGTTTCCGAGGATGTTAAATCGCATGAAGCCATAATCCTTTGCTGTCATCCTCGCGAATGCGGGGATCCATAAGTGGCTCTGGATTCCCACTTTCGTGGGAATGACAGGATTCTCGAAGCATATGAAAAACAGAATTCTTGTAAAAGATCTTGCGGGCAAATTGGGAGAGAGTGTTGTGATTGCCGGATGGCTCAACACGCTGCGTGACATGAAAAACTTTGGGTTTGCGATTGTGCGCGACCGAACAGGTTTGGCGCAGGTTGTTGTTGACGTGGCACAGCTTGAGCAGCTGAAGGGTTTACAACTGGAGACGGTCGTCAAGGTGACGGGCGTGATTAAAGAAAAAAAGTCGAAGGATCCAAGCATAAAAGAAGTTGAGATGCAGGCGGAGACGCTGGAAATTTTGTCTCCTGTTGTTGACGTTGTGCCTGTCGAAATTAGCAAGCCAGAGCTCGATGTACAGCTCGACACACTGATCGACAATCGCGTGATTACGCTTCGTCACCCAAAGCAGCGCGCGATTTTTCGTGTACAAGCGGCGCTTGTGCACGGTTATCGGCAGTATATGGAGGCGCAGGGGTTCACGGAAATTTTCTTTCCGATTTTGGCGGGAGCGGCAAGTGAAGGCGGGGCAGAATTTTTTAAGGTCGACTACTACGGTCGTGAGGCAACGTTGTCGCAGTCTGCACAATTGTATAAACAAATTACGATGGGCGTCTACGAAGGCGTATACGGATTGTCATATTCGTTCCGTGCGGAAAAATTTGCAACATCGCGTCATCTTACTGAATTTAATCAGTTTGAATTTGAGTTGGGGTTTGTCGACGACATGGATGAAGTCATGCAGCATGCCGAGGACTCTATTCGTGCAATGATGGCAACGGTTGAACGGGGCTGTGCCGATGAACTCGCATTGCTCAATGTGACACTGCCGCCGCTTGGCGAAAAGTTCCCGCGTATTACGCTTAAGGCGGCGCTTGAGGCGTATCGCGACGAAGGCGGTGTCGATGAAACGAGTGAGCCAGATTTGTCGCCGGCAGGGGAGCGCTGGCTCTCGACGGTGTGGGCGCCAAAACATTTTGGCAGCGGTTTTGTATTTGTGACCGACTACCCAACGGTAAAACGTCCATTTTACGCGAAGCGGGACCCGAACGACCAGTCGAATACGATTACGTTCGACTTGATTGGTTTTGGTAGCGAGATTATCAGCGGTGGCATGCGCATAAACCGTTACGACGAACAGGTGCAGGCGCTGAAAGAAAAGGGGCTAAACCCTGCAGACTTCGAGGATTACCTCACCATGCACAAATTTGGCATTCCGCCCGAGGGTGGTTTTGGCATGGGGCTCCAACGCCTCACGCAAAATGTTCTCGGCCTCGCAAACATCAAAGAGGCAACTATCTTCCCGCGTGACGTGCAGAGGTTGAGGCCGTAGTCCAAAACGCCAAAAAAGCTATTTTTGACATGGCCAAAGAAACATGTGAAGATATTTATGAGGTGCTCATGTTTCGTCTTTATACTTTTTTGTATTGGCGTATTCCGATGAAATTGGCGTCGCGTAAGGGCTACTCGAACATGGAACTCGGTATCGTGGTTGGTGGAGTTGCAGCCGTTGCGCTCGCGATCGCTATGCTGTACTCCATTGCGCACTTCATTGCGAAATTCTGGTAGTCGTCCCGTTTCGTTACGTGCCGCTCCTCCATGGGGCGGCATCTTATTTTTTTTGGTTTTGCACAGTTTGTCCACACTAAGCACTGACAGTGCTTAGTGTGGACGTAGCGTCACTATTTGCTACAATACCACTGTTATGCAATTTGCGGTCACGCAGGAGGCGTTTACTGGGCCGCTGGGGCTTCTTTTAGAGGTTTTGGAGAAAAGGGAACTCGACATCACCACCGTGTCGCTTGCGGCTGTGGCGGACGAGTTTTTGGTTCGCATAGCGGAGCAAGAAGTGCCGCCAGAGGAGTTGGCCGACTTTTTGCTTGTCGCGAGCAGGTTGATTTACATGAAAAGTCGAGAGCTCATGCCGTATTTGCGGTTGGACGACGAAGAAGAGGGCGCGAATGCGCTCACCGAACAGCTGCGTATTTACAAAGAATTTGTTGCAGCAGCGGAACGTCTTGAGGCACGATTTATGCAGAGTATCCTCTACGTTCGCCCTTCGATTCGGCGGAGTCGTGCGCCCACGTTTCTCCCGCCCGCCAATGTACTTGCCTCGACGCTTGCCGATGTGTATCGGACGGTACTCAAACGCCTCGAACCGTTTTTTGCGCTGCAACATGTTTCAATGGAGCGCGTAAAGTCGATAGAAGAGCGAATTCTCGAATTGCAGGGCGCCATTGCGTCGCGTGCGCAAATGAGTTTCGGCGACGCGGTGCGTGGCGCAACGAAGAAGGTCGACGTGGTGATGAGTTTTCTTGCACTTCTCGAACTGTTACGCCGCAACATTGTTCGCGTCACACAACAGGCGGCGTGGGGAGAGATTATGATTCATCGGGTTGATTGATATGGAGCTGTTAAAAGCGAAAATTGAAGCGGTGCTCTTTGTTGCAACAAAGCCATTGTCGGTGAAGGGTCTTGCGCGTGCCGTTGATGGAAGCGAGACCGATGTGCGTACGCTGCTCGATACGATGATTGTCGAGCGAAACGTCGACGAAAACGGTGTGCACATTTTGCAACATGGTGATGACGTACAATTTGTGACTAATCCGCATTGTGCGGCGATTGTTGCGGCATTCACCGACGATGACATGGACGCCGAACTCACAAAGCCGTCGGTCGAGGCGCTCACGATCGTTGCGTATCGTGGTCCTCTCACAAAAGCAGAAATCGAAGCGATTCGCGGAGTAAATTGTTCGCTCATTATTCGTAATTTGCTCTTGCGTGGGCTTGTCGTTGAGCGCGAAGATGCAATAAAAATGCAGCCTGTCCTTTCGCTTTCGGCCGATGCATTATGTTACTTTGGCGTTCATCGCGTCGAAGAATTGCCCGACTACGACACGCTGCACACGAATGCAAAAATCGACCAACTTCTCGCCGCACTATGATTGCTGAATTATTGAGTCATCTTTTATTGACGACAAGTGTGCTGCGTATTGTCCCTGTCGACGCTGCGTCGCTCGAATGGGCCGCAGGTATTGGCGAACCATCAACACTATTCGCGATACCACCACGAAATCATTTTGCATCATTACCGCGTGCTGCGGATAGAATTGTTGCGCCGAAAAAAGTCGATCTTGATTCGTACGGGATCGTGACGAATGCAAAGAGTGCGATTGTTGTTGACGCAACAAGTGGCGCCGTGCTTTTTAGCAAACGTCCTGACGACCCACGAGCAATCGGTAGCATTGCCAAATTGATGGCAGTCTATACGTTTTTAGCAGCAGATCCCGTCCTGAACACGAAAGTCACCATCATTGCTGATGATTATGTAGGCGGTGGTCGGGTTTATGTACGTTTTGACGACCCGATTTACTTGTATGATGTGCTGAAGGCAGCGCTCGTCGGTTCCGACAACACGGCAACAAAATCACTTGCACGACTTTCTGGCGTGAGTGACGATGAATTTGTTGTGAAGATGAACGAGAATGCTGTCGCGCTTGGTATGACGTCATCGTACTTCGCCGATCTGACAGGTGTTGATGTACACAGCGTGTCGACAGCGCGAGATTTGACGAAGATGCTTGCAGCGGCAGAGTCGAACCCGACGATGGCAGGTATTATGCCAATGAGCAGTGTGACGATTGCACAGGCAAGCGGTTATGGTGTCACCATAGATGCAACAAACGAATTGCTACAAAGTTATTTGAACAGCAATACGTATCACATTGTCGCGGGGAAGACGGGGTTTATTCCGCAAGCGGGATATTGTTTAGCGACAGCTGTGGAGCACGATGGGCACCGCATTCGCGTGGTGGTGCTGGGGAGCGATACGAGTAACGAGCGGTTTGTCGACGCAAAAGGGCTGGCAGGGTGGGCGTATAAAACATTTTCGTGGAAATAATAGTGTGAGATATGCATGAAATAATTATTGCATTTTTTGAAAGTTGGCCAACACCGCTTGCGACGCTCGTGCTTTCTGCAATGCCGATTGTCGAACTCCGTTTGGCGATTCCGTATGCCATGCATGTATGGAGCATGACGCCAGGGGAGGCCTTCGGGTTGGGCGTGCTTGGCGCAATGCTGCCACTCTTTCCGCTTTATTTTGGACTCATTCGACTCCGCGAGTGGCTCTCTCGCGTTGCGCCGAAATTGACTGCGCCAATCGACCGTTTACTTGACCATGGGAAGAATCGCCTCGAACGTCAATATTTGCGGTACGGCGCGTTCGCGCTCTTTCTCCTCGCCGCAATCCCACTGCCACTTGCGGGCGTTTGGACGTCTGCCCTTGCCGCTGCGGCACTCCGCATTCCCAAACGCGAAGCATTTTGGAGTATTTTTCTCGGCACCCTTGTTGCAGGTGGGATCGTCACTGCGCTTTCGCTCACTGCAGACGTGGTGTTGCAGTAGCCTTTAGATTTCCTGGATTCCGAGATCGCGACAGATTTTCTTTACGAGAAAATCGTTAATTTCGTTATGACGTGGTACCGACGACACTCGTCCGAGTGCTTCATGCAAAAACACGCTGTGTCTTGCACCTTCGCGCAGGAGTACACAGCCGTGTTTTCGAAGATAGTGAATGAGGTCGTGTCGCTTCACACGCGTACACGAATTTTTTCGCGGATCGCCCTTCCTCGCGGACGGGCACGCTCGGAGAGCATGCGATTTGCTACAAGCACCATTGCAAGTGCATCCCTGAGATTTGCTTTTGCTTCTGCAAGTGTGTCTCCTTGGGTGTTGACCCCTGAAACTTCCTCGATCCAGCCGAGGTAGTGGTTCCCGTGTTTTTGATAGACGGCGGTGAAGGACATATAGTGATTACTATAACGTATTATAATCCGAAATACAAAAAATCCCCGTCAAAAGACGAAGGATTTTTTGGTTGCAGGGGCTGGATTTGAACCAGCGACCTTCGGGTTATGAGCCCGACGAGCTGCCAGGCTGCTCTACCCTGCGACGAGGACTATGCCGTGTAATTGACTTTCTGTCAATCAAAAGAACCTCCAAATGAGGAGGTTCTTTTGGTGGCTAGGGCGGGGATCGAACCCGCGACAGCAGGCTTATGAGTCCTGTGCTCTACCAACTGAGCTACCCAGCCATATATAAAACGTATCCAAGTTGACTTATGACGTTGTCGTCGCTCCGGTCCTCGCGTCTCCTCGTCCTAAGTCAACTTAATACGTTTTATTGGCAAAAAGTGAACATACTATAACAAGGTCAACTTGATTTGACAAGGAACTTTTGTTACCATTCTTTCGCGTAACGCAACACAGGCCGTGGTGGCGGAATGGTATACGCGACGGACTCAAAATCCGTTCCCCGCAAGGGGTTGAGGGTTCGAGTCCCTCCCGCGGCACCAAAAAGTCCTTCTTGAGCCTGTGGGCGACGGGGGATTTTTTGTTTGGTATACTATTCCTGTCTATGGCACATATTGTTTCGGTGGTGAATCAAAAGGGCGGAGTGGGGAAGACGACAACGTCAATGAATCTTGCGGCGTATCTTGCCCATTTTGGCAAATACGTCCTTCTTGTCGACCTTGATCCACAGGGCAATGCCACGAGTGGCTTCGGTCACGACGTCAACACATTGGCAGGAACATACGAAGCATTAGCAGGAACACAGCGCATGAAGGATTTATTTTTGAAGACTCCACACGACGGGCTGACGCTTTTACCTGGAACGCCCAATTTGGCGGGCGCAGCTGTTGAGCTTGTGAACGAATTTAACCGTGAGCGTAAACTACAGCAACTCCTTCTCGAAGTACGGAATGACTACGACTATATTATTATCGACAATCCACCGTCCTTGGGGTTGCTCACGATCAACGGACTCGTTGCAAGCGATAGCGTACTCATTCCTGTGCAAGCGGAGTACTATGCACTAGAAGGTATCGGTCAACTACTGAACACCGTCAACCTCATAAAACAAAACATCAAGCCCGAGCTTGAAATTATGGGTGCGGTGATCACGATGTTCGACACGAGAACAAATTTGAGTAATCAAGTGTTGCAAGAATTATATAAACATTTTCCTGGAAAGATTTTTCGTTCCGTGATTCCGCGGAGCATTCGATTAGCAGAAGCGCCGAGTTTTGGAAAGTCAATTCTGCATTACGACCCTGAAAGTAAGGCAGCGAAAGCATACGAACGACTGGCACGAGAATTCTTGTTGCGCGAGGAAGCGCAGGTAAGCACCGCAGAATAATATGGCAAAGCCAATGGGAGGACTGGGGCGCGGGTTGGGGTCGTTGATCCCGACTTTGAAACCGCAAAGCGATCTCGTAGGGGTAGGCTTCATGCCTGACCTGCGTGACGACGCCGTAGACGGAAGTTTGCGTATTCAGGACGTCAGTCCGTCGAAGATTGTCGAAAATCCGTATCAGCCACGGCGATATTTTAGCCAGGAAGAATTGGACGACTTGGCGGCGAGCATCAAAGAGCATGGCATTTTGCAACCGCTTGTGGTGACGGAGAAGGGCGATGGTACGTTCGAACTTATTGCCGGCGAACGTCGTCTGCGCGCATCGAAGCAAATAGGATTGTCGACGGTGCCTGTTATTGTGCGCGAAGCAGATAACAGGAAGAAGCTCGAATGGGCGCTTATCGAAAACATCCAGCGTCAGGACTTGAACGCTATCGAAGAAGCAATTGCATATAAACAACTTGTTGCCGACTTCGGGTTGACGCAAGATCAGGTTGCCGAGCGTGTGGGGAAAAGTCGTCCGCAAATTACGAACACGATTCGCTTGCTCGACCTACCGCAGGAAATGCGTGTCGCGCTGCAAGAAGGAAAAATTAGCAAGAGTCATGCACGCACACTGCTTGCTGAAGTCAATGCCGACCGTCGTACAGAACTGTTTCAGCGTATACTCGAAGGCGGTTTTACTGTGAAGAGCGCCGAAGATACGGTGCGCACTACGTCGCAACGAGCGCGTGTGGTGAAAGATGCAAACATTGAAGAAATAGAGCGCACGTTGCGCGAAAAAATGGGCACGAAGGTAGAAATAAAAATGAGCAGCACGGCGTCAGGAACTGTTGCTATTCATTTCTATAGCAAGGACGACTTGAAAGCGCTTATTTCTCACTTGACGTAACATTCTTCGCACGCTTCAACATCGACGACAGGAAAGACCGCTTTGTCACACGAAGCGCGTCTTTTATTTTCTCACGGGCGTGGTGCGTTTTCACAAACTTGAGCCAATCGTCGTTCGGGAGTTTACGATTTTTGTCGATGGTAATTTCGCACATATCGCCACTGCGAAGCGCAGTGTCGAGCGGCACGGCAAGGTGATTGACGCGTGCCATTGTCGCCTTGTTGCCGATTTCCGTGTGTACGGCGTAGGCAAAGTCGAGTGGCGTGGAGTCTTCGGGGAGGTCGATAACGTCGCCTTTCGGAGTGAAAACGAAAATACGATCGCGGAACATATCGAGCTTCATGTCGTCCAAATGCCGCATGAAGTCGGTACCGGTGAGCTCTTTTTGAATTTTTGCGAACTCTTCCATCCATGCAACTTTGCGGCTGTGTGCAGGGCTCCGTTCCTTGTATTGCCAGTGCGCAGCAATACCAAATTCGCTTTCCTCGTGCATCTGCAATGTGCGAATTTGGAACTCGAGCACCGCACCTTCGTCGTCGAAAACCGTGGTGTGGAGCGACGAGTAGCCGTTGGGTTTTGGCTGTGCGATGTAGTCCTTGATGCGCCCTGACATTGGCGTGTAGAGGCTGTGCAAAATGCCGAGCGCGGCGTAACAGTCGGCGACGTCTTTCACGACAATGCGCATTGCCATGACGTCGTACACTTTGCTGATGTCATTTTGATAGCGTTGTAATTTTTTGTACAGGCTGTAGCAATATTTAATGCGGCCGTGCATGTCGAGGCATTCGACGTCATGGTCGCGGAGCGCTTGCTCGACTTTCGGCAGTGCGCGATTCATGGCAGGGCCAAACGTACGAACACGTTCTTCGAGCAAATGTTGCGTCCATGTGTATTCCCGAGGGTTGAGGTATTTGAACGCGTGGTCTTCGAACTGGCCTTTGTATTCGCCCATGCCAAGGCGGTTTGCGATAGGGGCGTAAATTTCCATGACCTCATGAGAAATACGCAAGCGCTTTTCTTCTGGGCGAGCGTAGAGCGTTTCCATGTTGTGCATGCGGTCGGCGAACTTGATGAAGATGACGCGCACGTCTTCTGCCATGGCGACGAACATTTTACGCAAGTTTTCGATGTAGCGTTCTTCGCCGCGGTACTTCACCTTGCCAAGTTTTGTACACGACTCGACCATGTGCGCAATGTCGTCGCCAAATTCCCGTTTGACGTCGTCAAGCGTCCTCTCAGTATCTTCGGGGACGTCGTGAAGAAGGCCGGCGGCGATGACTTCGGCAGGGAGTTTGAGTTTCGCAAGCTTTATGGCTGTTTGGTAGACGTGGTTGAAATACGGCTCACCTGTAGAGCGAGCCTGCCCCTCATGCGCCAATTTTGCGTAGGTATAGGCATGTTCGAGGGTCAACAAATCCATGTCCGTGTAGCGGTCATCAAGGGCGACTTTGAGGTCGTCGAAGGTTTGGATGTCCATGGAATGAGTATAAAGAGGAAAAGGGAAAGTGGAAAGTGTGGTAAACTGCATGGAGAGTTTTTAGCGTTTTATTGTATGGCACGACAAACGGAAGCGATGCGGAGGATGGCAGAGGGCGATAAGGAGGAACCTATCGCCGATGCAACAGGCGATATTGCAACGGTGAGTCAAGATTTCGAGAAAATGATTCTTGACGCCGAAGACAAACTCATGCGATTCGAAGAGAGAGTCGAGGGGAAGCCGTACGGAGAGGCGCTCGATAGGCTGAAGGAGATACGGAAAGATCTTGGAGTTTTAGATTTGAAAATGACGGTCTCCGCGAAGCATTTTAATCGTGGCCATGAAGTCACAGAAGCGGATGAAGCGGAATGGACTGCGCTACAGGCCTATGTGCATGATGTGAACGTTCGTGTTATTTCTTGGGAAGACGCGCTTATTGAAGAGGAAAAAGTTGTTGCAAAGCTTCAAAGCATTGCGCGTACACTGCGTGATCTTGACGGGATTATCAACGAGGTATTTCATGCAGACGTCGGCCTTGATCGACCGAGCGATTTTGTTCGCATGTTCCCAATGCTCGAGGGGCGTCTTAACGAGTTGCGTGAAGATTTTAATAAGGGAAAGGAGAAACACGTGGATAAGCAACATCTTTCCCGAGACTTCGCAGAGCTCAACGAGGAATTTATTACCGTAAGGACAGGGCTTTACGGCGCAAAGGCGTGGTTCAAAGTAAAGTATCCCCACATTCGTCCTGAATAAAACACACCACACCGAGTTACTCTGTTACGTCGTCGTCTGACTTCTTTTTACGCTTTCCCCATGCCTTTTTTGGTGCGGCACGTTTTTTGATGAGCATGTCGATTGCTTGTTCTGGCGTGACAGTTTTTGGGTCGGTGTCCTTTGGTACGGTGACGTTTGTTTTCCCGTCGGTGACATATGGGCCGTAGCGACCGTCTTTAATGACGATTTTCCCTTTGCTCGTCGGATCGATACCGAGTTCGGCAAGCGGCGTGTTCATTTTTATTTTCTTCGCAACGCCTTCGGTGCAAATTTGAATAGCACGTTCAAGCGTAATATTTGCAGGATGGTCTTCTGGCATGAGTGGCTGTGGGAGCGAAATGTTGACGTCACCGCATTTCAAATACGGACCAAAACGGCCGAGCGCGGCGATAATTTCGTTGCCGTCGGTGTGTTTGCCAAGCGTACGGGGAAGTTCGAGGAGCTTCATCGCTTGTGCAAGCGTGACGTCGTCCATGAGGAGTTCTTTGGGGAGCGATGCGCGTTTTGGTTTTCCGGCGGAGCCGGATCCGGCTTTGCCGGACGGTTTTCCGGCGGAGTCGGATTTGCTGGATGGCTCCTCAACTTCTCCCAACTGCACATATGGCCCAAAGCGCCCGGTACGCACAACGACCTCTTTGCCCGACTTTTCGTCGACGCCAAGTTTTCGCACCTTCATGACGCTTTCGTGCGTAATTTCTGCACTCTTCTCCACGATTTGTTCATGGAATGGGCCATAAAAACTCGCGAGCACCATTTGCCAGTTGTGACTGCCTTCCGCAATTTCGTCGAGTTTTTGCTCCATTTCTGCAGTAAAATTGTAGTCGACGATATTTGGAAAGTGCTCCTTGAGCAAATCTGTGACGATCATTGCAATGTCGCTCGGAAAAAGTTTCTTGTTGTCGTCGCGCAGCACATAACCGCGGTCAATCACTGTCGTCAACGTCGGCGCGTACGTCGATGGGCGACCAATGCCGTGCTCTTCGAGCGCCTTAATAAGCGTTGCATCGCTGAAACGTGCAGGCGGTTCGGTGAAATGTTGTGTGGGCACAATTGTCGTGGGTTTTCCGACATTTTCACCTTCTTTCAGTTCGGGGAGCAGCGTATCTTCGGACGCATGCCACACCTTCATAAAGCCGGGGAACACGACGATGCTGCCATTTGCGCGCATGGTGTGGTTCGCGGCGACGAGGTCGATTGCCGTGCGGCGCACTTTTGCTCCCGGCATTTGGCTTGCGACGGTTCGCGACCAGATCATGTTATACAATTTCCATTCTCCTGGTTCGAGTGTTGGTTTGAGCGATTCTGGTTCATGCGTGACGTCGGTCGGACGAATCGCTTCGTGTGCTTCTTGTGCGCCCTTACTTTTCGTGTGGTACTTCACGGCGCCGGTTGCATATTCTGCACCGAACGTCGTTTTCAAAAATTCTTGCGTTGCAGTAGTAAATTGTTCGGCGAGATTTTGCGAATCAGTACGCATGTAGGTTATGCGGCCCGTTTCGTAAAGCCGTTGTGCGAGCGTCATCGTTTGCTTTGCACTCATGCCCAAACGGTTGTACGCCTCCTGTTGGAGCGTCGACGTCGTGAGCGGTGTTGGTGGTTTGCGCGTTGCGTCTTTCATTTCGATTGACTGTACCGAAAAACTTTCTCCCGAAATTTTCTCGACGATCGCTTTTGCCGCCGCTTCGTTTTTAATGTCGAGCTTCTCAACTTTTTTTCCGTCGATCGCGTGGAGTTTTGCCTCGAAGACGGCCGCATCTTTTGTAAAGGTGGCGTCGATCGTCCAATATTCATCGGTTTTGAATGCTTGACGTTCACGTTCTCGTTCGACAACGAGTCGGACGGCAACTGACTGGACACGACCAGCGGAAAGCCCGCGCTGTACTTTGTTCCAAAGGAGCGGCGACAATTCGTAACCGACGAGGCGGTCGAGAATGCGGCGCGTTTGCTGCGCGTCGACCATGCGCATGTCGATGTGTCGCGGCGTGTCAATCGCGTGGTCGATCGCTTTCTTCGTAATTTCGTGGAAGGTGATGCGCTTTGCAGTTTCGGGATTCAATTTCAACACTTCGGCAATATGCCACGCAATTGCTTCTCCCTCACGATCTTCGTCGGTTGCGAGGTACACTTCGCTGGCTTTTTTTGCCGCGGCTTTGAGTGCGTTTACTTTTTGTTGTTTGTCGTCCGGCACTTCGTATGTCGGCGCAAAGCCATGCGCAACGTCAACGCCAATGGTTTTTTTTGGTAGGTCACGGATGTGGCCAAACGATGAAAGAATCGTGTACCCCGTGCCCAAAAACTTCGTAATGGTTTTTGCTTTTGTTGGCGACTCGACAATAAGAAGTTTGGACATAGATGCGTCGAACAATATCGGTGTGTGCGATTGCGGTCAAGTCCTGAATACAACACTAAGCACGGACAGTGCGTAGTGTTGTGGTAAACTATGGGTAACGATTAAAGAGTTTTGTTATGCCTGATAGAGAGGGTGGAGGACGACCGAGGGGAGAGGTCGAGCGTCCCGTCGATGTTGCGCAAAAATATGATCGGCAGTCAATAGCAAGGGATCTTCGCAACTCATATCGAGCGGCATATGCGTTGGGTGATTTGGAGAAACTCGATGCAGGAGATAGGGCGGAGGTAGTGGAGGATGCTGAACTGCGTGAAGCGGCGCGGCAGGGAATTATTGCGTCATTGCGCAACGGGAATTATGAGGAGATGCAGTCGATACAAGATTTTTTTAAATTTGGATTGGTAGCGTTGCGTGCTTCGGAGGGGTTTCAAGATGCGGCGCGGGAAGGGGCGGTGAAACAGATTATTGAGTTTGGTCAATTTCCAGAAAATGCTGCCAGGTTGAAAACCGCGTTTACAAATCTCCATAAAAAAGAAAAAGAGTCACCAGAAATTTTAGATGCCACCGCACGAGCGGTGAAGCAGCTTGTGACTATTGGGCGCTGCGACGAGTTGCCAAAGTTATTGTTTTATGCCCCTGTTCGCGAGGAGAGCCTCCGTGTTCCTGCAATACAAAACTGGGTAACGCATACAATAAGAAAAGCATTCAAGGAGGGAGTCGACGAGCATGCAGAGGTGCTGCAAAAAATGTTTCATGTCGAGGCAAGCGTGTACGATGAGCTTGTACGAGATGCAGTGAAGGTGAGATTGGAAAATGGTGATGTGTGGTTTGGGGAAAAACTCTACCGAACGCTGCATCCTGCCGATACATCTGGTGAGAGTTTGAAGTCTGCATCACCGGACATTCTTGATGCAGCAAAAAACGGTATACTGAACAAACTTCGAGAGGGGAGTCATGAGATGGCGGTTCAAGTTGCGAATGCGGTGGGTGCGAGTGAATATTTTCATTCTCCCGAAGCGAGATCGGCGGGGGAAGAAGGAATTGTTACGTTGTTGCATAGTGGTGTGAGACTAGGCGCAATTCGTCTCGGTAAACTTGTTGGTATTTCGGAGGAAGAAATACAAAATAATCCAAAGAATCGTGAAGCGATATGGAATTTCGTGTATCACTCGCTGTCAACGAGTCGAAGTGATTTGCCTTTCGATAATGCGAAAGATACTCTAAAAGATTTTCCTCTTCCCGATAGCGCTCGTACTGCCGAACAGTCAGCCTGTGTGACGAGGGAGCTTGCAGGGCGCATGGGAATATCACAAAGTGCCAGATTCGAGGATGCGAAGCGGCTTTTCAATCCTACGAAGGAGGAAATACAGATTGCGGCGAGACGCGGTATCGTTGAATATCTCAAAAATGGTAGTCTCGAGCATTGTCTATACACTCTTCATACATATCATGTTTCAGAATCTGTATTTGGAGAATCGGATGTGCAAGAAGCTGCAAAGGAGGGATTCAAAAAAAATCTTGAATATAGCGACATGCCAAGGGCATCTGCTATCGAAGAGCGCTGTTTTTTGTCAGAAGAGGTCGTGAATAAACTCGCACTTGATGCGGCTGCCCAAAGTTTGACGGAAGAAAATTTTGTGGGTAATGCACTGGAAATTATTGACCACTATCGTTTGAACATCAACGAAGCAACATATGCGGAACATTTTCAGAAATGGGCACGCGTACAATTTGAGAGGTCGTTGGCAAATGGCCTCATATACCAAGCAAAGAGATTACGCGACACATTCGCTCTTTCACCAGAGGCGTGTCGTGAAGCTGCTACTACACGGTTTGGAATACTGTTGGCAGACGGGAATGTCGAAAAATGTGTTGCAGTCGTGAACGAAATGGGGTTACCGAGCACGTTGTTTACTGCGCCAGAATTTGCAGAGAGTGCGAAGCAGGGATTGCGAAGAGTGCTTGGTAATGCGAACGTGGACGTTGCGTATGTCATTGAGGATTTATGTGCAATGAAGGCAAAAGACGTACAAACTATTGCTAATGAGTCGTTTGCTGCGGTGTTACGTGATGGTAATTTCGGTGGTGCCAAGGTGATGAACGAAATTTATGCGGTCGAGATGGCAGGCATAAAGTCGAGTGACATTCCATTCAATGTGTTGATGCAACTTCCTCGTGAATTAGGATTTGAAAAGCTGTATGAGCAAGATGCATGGCACGATGGAATAGAGATGCTCTTGAAGCTGCAGGCTCGCGCAGCAAAAGCGGAACATGACCCATGGATGACGGACATGAAACCGCTTGTTGAGCTTCTTCTTGAGTGTGGTGTTATCGATCGTGCGAATTCCGGAGATGCGGAGCTGATGGTTGAGTACGTCAAAGCATTTGGCATGTATAATTTACCGCAGATGGCACAGTTGTTTGTTGAATTGAAACGAGGTACAGAGTTTAACAAACTTTCTTCGGAGTCGCAGGATCAACTACGGACAATTATTGGTAAGAAGGTCGAAAAGATGAAGGGTGAACAGATTATTAATGAGCTGCGGCGTTTTCGACGTGAGATGCAAGGTACATTGCTTGCAGATAAGATTCCTCACGGCATCGAAACAGAAATCGGTACGGAGATATTTGCAGGGTTGAAAGGAGAAACAAAGTGGGGGAGGAGCGACTCCCCAACAGAAATCGTGGCAACATGGCGTGCATATGAAAAGAACAATCCCGATAACGCAAAAGTGCCGGAAGGGTATCGTGAGAGAAGTATTGCCGTACCTCTTATTCATCGTCATGAAGTGTTGGAACAGCCAAACGTAGTAAAAGAACGAGAAGGAAAAATTTCAAAATTGTTGGCACGAAAAAATGGTGAGAACATGACGGAGCTCGGGGGTCATTTTGCGCTGCTCGAAGATGCTGCCGTGGAATTGCGTCGCGGTGTCGACAGGGAGAAGTGGTGGGAAGGACGTCGCATGTTGCTCGCGAAAGATGCGGCGTTCGACGGTTCTGGCGTAGAGAAGGCGATAGACGAACGGAGTATTGCGTTGCGCGCAAATAACACTCCCGAAGAAAAGATTACAAAAATTCTTGGTGGTGTGCGGGCGGGATATGTAAAAAAACAGGAACGGGCTTTGGCGCTGCAGGAAGTTATTCGCGGCTTGGATTATCCTCATGCGAGAGAGTCGAAAGAGGGAGTAGATGCGGGAACGGTTTCGTTTATGGAACAGGTCTCAAAATGTGGGCGTGGGACGCTTGTAAAAAATACTTTACTGACATTGTCGATGGAGCATATTCGCAGTATTGCTCCGGAATGGGCGGCGCGATTCGACGCTGCATTGGAACCACATGGCGGTAATATTTCCGGAGAAAGGCTCGTTACGGTGCATGATGTGTATGTACAGTACATTCAAGAGCACTATTTGAGTCATGATGGAGAGGAGCACCACACGGGACACACAGCGTTTTCTCCAGAATTGATCGATGCGTTGACGTGGGCATACGGTATACCAAAAGAAATGGATAAACACGTGTTGTCCAAAACACGCGAAGAGGTTGAAGCGCTCGAGCGTGGCGACGTCGCCGCGAGCACCGAAACGATGAACGTCACGCTGGTGCCTGCACAGGGATTGCTTCGTGTGTATGCAGGAGACATTGGCGATGCGTGTTATACAAGTCAGCATAGCCAATTAGCGCGGGGAGAGGTTCCTGATTTACACGCGGTGTTGTTTGTGACGAATCGAGGAACGGCGAAGGAGCGTTTGCAGGGGTCGGTGTTGTTTGTGGAAACGCGTACATCGAAGGGGGAGAATGTATTGTTGGTGCGTGCGAACAATCCCCGAGAAAATCTTATAGGCCAAGTAGATGCAAATGTGCTCGTGCAACAAACCATTGACCAAGCGATTGCGACCGCAAAAGAGCGTGGGCTTGATATTGTCGCTGTTCCGCTCGACGGTGCGTCGGCATCCTGTTCAAACCGTTCCGCGGTTGCGGAGTATTACAAGAAAAAGTTTTCTGGTGCAGAGAAAATTGTGCTCATTCAAGAAGCAGAGACGATGTTTAACGGATATGACAATTGGAATGCTGAGGGGACGCACCCATCAGTTGTGGTGTGGCGAAGGTAGTTGCTCGGAGCTTTGATTTTTCAAGATATCATTCTCCGTCACCCAATGTGTGCGCAGTTCGCCGGCGAGGTAGAGGGAGCCGGTGATGAGAATGAGGGCAGGTTGTAGCTTGTAGGTCGGAGCTTGTAGATGGGAGGCAAAGTGAAGGGCGTCGTGTGCATGTGCAAATGTTTTTCCGCGTTTTGCTTTTGGCACCATTGTAAGGAGTACGTTGGGATCCATGGGCTTGCCGCGACCATGGGTGTATTGTGTGGTGTGGATGATGGAGGCGTGTTTTGCGAGCACTGCAAGCATTTTTTTTGCGTCTTTGTCTTGTTTGCAACCGAAGATAATAACAAAAGGTTGTAGGTTGTAGCGGGTAGGTTGTAGGATTTGGTTGAGTGTTGCTTTTATCTTTGCAACGTTGTGTGCGCCGTCGAGAATGATTGTTGGATTTGACTGCATGATCTCAAATCGGCAGGGGAGGCGCTTGTGGTTTTTTATGGCGCCTGCGATGGCTTTTTGCGATACGCCGACCGCGCGGGCTGCGGCGGAAGCGATGGCGATATTTTGCAAGAGATGTGATGCGAGTTCGTGTGAGGGGGTCAGGTCTTGATATTGCTCATTTTTTGTAACAAAGGAAATAGACGCGCTGACGGCTTTTGCTGCGTGCGTAAAAATTCGTTGTAAAGATTTTCGTGGCTCGCCGCAGATGACGGTGCAGGGCGTCGTGATAATGCCTGCTTTTTCGTACGCAATTTTTGAGAGTGCGTTGCCGAGTACGTCGGTGTGGTCGAGGTCGATGTTTGTGATGACCGCGACGTCTTTTTTTGGAATGATGTTCGTGCTATCCCAACGTCCACCAAGTCCAACTTCAAGTACGCACCACTCGACGTGTGCATTTCTGAATGCGACGAATGCAATGCATGTCGTGAGTTCAAAAAACGATAGTGGTGAGTTGGTTGCGTGGCGATGTTTTGTGTGTGCGGCGAGCACAATGTCGATAGCATCACAGAGCGCGTCAGGTGCAATGAGTTTTTCATTCACGCGAAAGCGTTCGAGAAGTGTTGTGGTGTGGGGCGAAGTGTAACTCGCGACTCCTCGATTGTGTTCCCTTCGACTTCGCTCAGGACCTTCGGCCGCCAGAAGCATGTCGTGAATGAGTGCAGTCACACTGCCTTTGCCACTTGTTCCTGTGACATGAATGTAGCGCATCGTTGCTTCGGGGTTACCGAGTCGTGTGAGCATTTGTCGTAAACGTACGAATGACGCCGCAAGCGACGCGGGATCGTTATGACGCCAATGCGTTTCGTGTTTTTGTTCTGCGAGGAGTCGTTGAACAGTTTTGTGATAGCGGGCAAACATAGTCTCGGCTTTTTATTTCGTATAACACATTCCTCCCGTATTTCGTATATGTCCTTTTATTTCGAGGAGTGCCAGCGTGCTTGTGACGATTGATGATGAGAGGTTTGTGGCGCGTGCGATGTCGTCGACATGGAGCGGTTCGCGAGAAAGGACGTCGTACACTGCTTGCGACGTTGTGTCGAGATTTTGTGGCGGGAGCGTTGGGGGCAATGTTGCATCAACACCGAGCACCTCCAAAATGTCACGCGCCTCAGTGACGAGATGCGCGCCGTCCTTGCAGAGGTGATTTGTGCCTTCAGATGTTGGGGAGGTGATGGGGCCGGGCACGGCAAAGACTTCGCGGTTCTCGGCAATTGCGGCACGAGCAGTAATAAGTGAGCCGGATTTTTCCGCAGCCTCTACGACGAGTACGCCTTTGCTCATGCCGGAAATAATGCGATTGCGGATAGGGAAGTTTTGGGGGAGTGACGGCATTTCAGGAGGAAATTCGCTGATGATTGCGCCGCCGAGTGCGATTATTTTTTCCGCAAGATTTTTCTTCCGTTGTGCGTCGTTGCCGTCGAGTCCGCAGCCGAGAATTGCGATAGTGATTCCTCCGACGTCGACAGTCGCCTTGTGTGCGGCTTCGTCGATGCCCCATGCGAGGCCGCTGACGATCACGATGCCTTTTGCGGCGAGGGCGCCAGAGAGTTCACTGGCAACGCGAAGGCCATACGGTGTTGCGGCGCGGGAACCAACAACACCGATGCACAACGCATCATGCGGCGGCAGTTTGCCGCGAACGTAGAGTGTGAATGGCGGGTCGTGAATGGTTTTAAGGAGCGCGGGGTAGGTGTCATCGTCGATGGTGACAACGGTCATGTTGCGTGCCAAGACGCTGTTGAAAATTTTTTCTGGATTTTGCGTTGCACGCCACGCGATGAATGCTTCGATGACATGACGCGATACGCCGTCGACGGAAAGTTCGGCGAGTGACGCATGCCAAATTGTATCGTCATTGCCAACCGTGGCCCGCAACGCTGCATGCGTCACCGAACCGATTTTTGCAAAATGGTTTATGGCGACGGTGTAGTGCCTCACAAAACAATCGTCTGTTCACGCACACCATTCTGCACAATATCGAGCGCAATTTCCCCCGCTTTTCTGGTCGAAGAGAGAAAAGGGGTCAGGTCTTGATATTGCGCATTTTGTAAAACGTAGGCTTCAAGAGGAACGTTCGGAGGTGGTACGCCAACGCCAATACGCACACGAATAAAACTGTCGCCGATTGCCTCGATAACAGACTTTAAACCATTGTGCCCACCTGCTGAACCGCCGATTCGTAGGCGAATTGTGCCATTTGGCAGTGTAACGTCATCGGAAATAATCACGATGTGCTCGGGGAGTACACGATACTTTCGTGCAAGTGCCATGACAGCCTTACCCGAGAGATTCATGAATGTCGTCGGTTTCGCGAGAACGATTTTTTTGTCGTCAACAAACGTCTCTACAATTTCGGCAGGCATGAGAAATTTCTTTTTCATGTTGACATTGAGCTTATCTGCGATCGCATTGACCGCAAGAAACCCTGCATTATGGCGCGTTTGCGCATATCGAACCCCAGGATTTCCAAGACCCACGATGAGATATGTCATATCAAAATGAGTAATAACAAGACCTGACCCCCATTATCGTTTTACGCCGGGATCAGAGTGTTTCTTTTGCATGGTTTTGACGCGAATGCGAATGGGCGTGCCGTTGAATTCGTGATGCATGCGCAGCTGCTTTTCGAGGAAGCGAACATACGATGGTGCGAGCGCATCTTCGCGGGGCTGGTTGATGGTGAGAATGAATGTGGGAGGATTGACGCGTGACTGCACGAAGCTTTTGATGTGTGGGTGCCACGTACCGCGGAGTTTGCTTGGCTTGTGGCGTGCGATGGCTTGTGAAATAAAGTTTTTCGTTTCTTCGTCGTTTAATTCTGTAAAACGGCTTGCGAATGTTTTTTCGATTACATCGAATGTGTCGTCGACGCGTTTGCCGGTGAGTGCTGATGTAAACAAAATCGGTGCGTACGAAATTTGTGGCAGCGAACCGCGAATGAGCTCTTCGTATGCGTTGATCGTGTTTGTTTCTTTGTCGGGAATCAGGTCCCACTTGTTCGCAATGATGACGACACTCGCGCCATGCTCTGCCATGAGTCCTGCGAGGTGGCGGTTCTGCGACGTGATGGGCTGACTGATGTCGAGTACGAACAGTGCAACTTGGCAGCGGCGCAACATGTCGACGGTTTTCTCGACGCCGTGTTTTTCGAGCTCGTTGCCGCGCTGGTTGCGTTTTGCCTGGCGACGCATGCCTGCAGTGTCGATAAAAATATAGTCCTTGCCGTTTTTGTGAATGTGGACGTCGTTTGGTTGTCGTGTGGTGTGTGCAATAGGAGAGGCGAGAAAACGCTCTTCGCCGAACAGGGTATTGAGGAGGGATGACTTGCCGACGTTCGGTTCGCCAAAAACACCGACGCGCATTGGCTGAATGACTGCGGGGTCGACGGGGTCGACGCCAATGGTTTTCAGCGCCTCGTACACGGCGTCCAGCATATCGCCGACGGCGATGCCACGCCCCGCAGAAATCGCGAGCGGTCGCGACAGCGGCCAGTTGCGCCACGCGGCACCTTCGACGGTCATACGTAGTTCAGCATTGTCGGCTTTGTTCGCAACAACGACAACGGGCTTTCCTGCGTCGCGAAGTTTTTTTGCAATTGCGAGGTCGTCGGGCGTAGGGCCAACGACGGCGTCGACGAGAAAAATAATGACGTCAGCCGACTTCACCGCCATTTCGCTTTGCGCAATAATGCCGCGTTCGATCGGGTCGTTCGGGTTTACGTCCACACCACCCGTGTCGACGATGCGCACTGCCTTGCCGCGCCACAAACAATCGCCTTCAAATCGGTCGCGCGTCGTTCCCGCTACCTCGGAAACAAGCGATTTTTGCTCCTCGATACATTTATTAAAAAGCGTCGACTTCCCGACGTTTGTGCGGCCAATAATTGCGATTGTTGGGATGCGCATATCAACGTAACACGAGCGAAGATGCATCCTCCCCTACAATAATGAGAAAGTCAATGTTTTCGGTTGTGCTGAGACTTAATGGTGTTGTGGCGGCGAGCGATGTAGGAACAACGTTGTCGGCGTACACCCAGCCCGCATTTGCCATGACAATATCGGCGCCTAAAAACTCTTTGAGTGCGGAAAGTTCAACGGCTTTGCGGCCGCTTGTCATGTCGTAAATTGTTGTGCGTGTAAAGTCTTTTGTTACTGCGTTGCCGATTTTGACGACATTGACGTTCGAACCTTCAAGCCGTTGCGCGGTGACGAACGCGAGCCCCGACATTGTTGTGCCGTTTTGAATTTCGACGTTGATTGACGGTGCAGTGGGCGTGGTAGCGACGGTCGGTGTTGCGGTTGGTGCTTCACCTAACGTGAAGATATTTTTTGCAATCGCTTTCAAGTCTGACCAATCGTCGTGACGGGGGAGGACGATGTAGCCTGGTCCGGGAAGTATAGTTGTGCTGTACAACGGGCCATTTGGTGCGGTATCGAGCACCTTCATATTGATATGTTCGGTGGTAATGTTTGGTGCGTATTTTGCGAGCTTGATAATTTCCCAGAACGATAAGTTCGTCGCAATATGGCTGCTGATTGTGTTCAAAATGCGTGTGAGTTTTGCGGGGTTCAAAAGTACGCCTGCCGAAAGCGCGCGGTCCTTCACGGCGAGGAGAATTTTTTGCTGACGTGCCGCGCGGGCAAAGTCGGTACCTTCGCCGCCGTCACCGTGTCGGCTACGTGCGTATTGTAACGCCGTGTCGCCGTTCATATGTTGGCAACCCTCGGTAAACGTCAACACAATATATGTGGGCGACCCTTCGTATTCTGGGTACTGGTTATCGGTGAATGTTTGATCGACGCAAATGTCGACACCACCCAACTGGTCGATGAGTGTTGCGAAGCCACTGAAATCGACGCGCACGACATAGTCAACGGGCTGGTCAAGAATATTTGTTACGACCTGTGATGCCAGATCGAGACCCTTGCCTTCACCTGCTTCTTCGCCGTACGCATTTGCCGCGTTGATCTTGCTTGAGCCGCGGCCAGGAATGTGCACGTAGAGATCGCGTGGAATTGAGAGGAGGCCGAGTGCGTTCGTGGACGGCTGATAACTTCCAAAAATCATGGTATCGGCGAGCTGTGCACCATCGTGACCATATCCGCCAACGCCCATGAGAAGAATATTTACGCGATCACTTTCTTCGCCGCCGAGGGACTTATCACCGCTCGTGATGAGCCGCGCAAAAGATGATGAGAATGTTGAAAAGAGCGAGAGGCTGCCGATGTCCTTTTCGTCACCATGTGTGATTTGTGCAATGTGGTATGAAAAAAATATGCCAACGAGTGCGAGAACGGTGCATACAGACATCAAAAGCCGCCCCGTGCGCGAAACTTTTGCACGAACTTCACGTTCAGTGGGGATATCGTATTTTTGTTGGAGAAAGTCGACGCGATGTGGGTCGGACATAGTACGAGAGGAGTATACGCGAGTTTGCACTATCGCGGAAGCCTCTCACCGCTTGATTTTTTCTTCTCATTTGATTACGATCTTGTTTGATTATGGATGTTTAGCTCAGCTGGTTAGAGTGCTGTCCTCACACGACAGAGGTCGGTGGTTCGAGCCCACCAACATCCACCAAAAAAATCCCTTGCATTGTGCAGGGATTTTTTTATGGATGTTGAGCATGCCAACTGCTTGGCGTGCGTGTGGGCGAGAACGCCGGAGCGATGTTCCGTCACCAGACGGAACCGCGAGGCGGTGCCCAGCCCGAGGGGAGTGACGACGACCCGAGAGGCGCGGGCGAGCCCACCAACATCCACCACGAAAAAATGAGTAATAACAAGACCTGACCCCTTTCTGCTTGCGCGAACTGTTTTTTGTGGTATAATCCGTGTAATTTTTGCCATTTGCTTATGCTTTTTCGCAGACGGGAGGACGTGACGCCGATGTTTGTACGGTGGTTTGGGCCAACGGTTGGTTCGGTGGCGGTGTTCCTCGCGGAAATCGTGCAGGTCGTTACTGTTGCCTTGATCATCATTTTTGCAGTTCGATACTTTCTCATTAAACCATTCGTGGTGAAAGGTGCATCGATGCAGCCGAATTTTTACGACAGCGAATACCTCATTATCGACGAACTCACGTATCGTTTCCGCGAGCCAGAACGTGGTGAAGTCGTTGTGTTTCACCCACCTACAAAGGCTGGAGGCATTGAACCGAGCGCGCAGTACTATATTAAACGCATCATCGGCTTGCCTGGCGAAAAAGTCGAGGTTCATAACGGCGTCATCACCATTTATAATGACGACCACCCAAACGGTGTGGTGCTTGACGAGCCCTACATTGGCGAGTACACCGACGGGGATATTAGCCGCCCGATTCCTGAGAACGAATATTTTCTCCTTGGTGACAATCGTACGAACAGCCTCGATTCTCGTGTTTTTGGCCCCGTGCCCATCAGCAACATAATCGGCAAGGTGTGGTTTCGTGGGTTTCCTCTCGACCGCGCTGCAACGATCGCATCTCCTATTTACAACTTTGATATCGCAACGCAATAACGTATTCATATTATGATGAAGCCCCAAGAAAAAATCGTTGCTCCTGTCGCGCTAGTCGAAGTGAAGAAAAAAGGTGTGAAGTGCCCCGAACTCGTGCGGGGTTTTCGCGATGTACTTCCCGAGGAGCAGTGGTTTTGGAATCGTGTAGAGGAAGTCGCGCGCGATATTACAAAGTCGTACGGCTTTGGACGCATTCGTTTGCCCGTGCTCGAATTTGCGACGTTGTTCGAACGGTCGGCAGGAAAAGACAGTGATGTCGTGACAAAAGAAATGTATGTGTTTGAAGACCCTGCAGGCGACCGCGTTGCACTCCGCCCTGAAGGTACGGCGCAGGTTGCTCGTGCATACATCGAACACGGTATGGTCAACGTGCCGCAGCCGGTAAAGTTGTGGTACATTGAGTCGTTTTTCCGTCACGATCGTCCGCAGTTTGGGCGGTATCGCCAGCTTGCGCAGCTTGGGCTGGAGGCACTGGGCAGTGCGGAGCCGATTATTGACGCACAGGTTATTCTCATGGCGCACCGTTTTTACCGCACGCTTGGCGTTGAAACGATCATCCACATCAATTCGCTTGGTACGCCGTCGTCGCGCCGCGATTATATTGTGGAGTTGGTAAATTATTTCCGCGGGCACAAAAATAAATTGTCGGAACTCGACAAACGCCGTTTGCAAAAAAATCCGTTGCGTCTTTTGGACTCGAAGGAGCCCGGCATGGCAGAACTGAAGGGCGGTGCGCCGCAGATTGTGAACTATCTCGACGCCGAAAGTAAGGCGCACTTCATGAAGGTGCTCGAATATCTCGACGAAGCAGAAGTGCCGTATGTGCTTGACCCACATTTGGTTCGTGGACTTGATTACTACACGCACACAATTTTTGAAGCGTTTGTTGCAGAACCGAAAACAGAAGAAATGAAGGGCCTTGCACTTGGTGGCGGTGGCCGTTACGACGGGCTGGTGCCAATGTTGGGAGGTCGTGAAAATACTTGCGCGATGGGTGCGGGGCTTGGCATTGACCGCACTATTCTTGCCATGAAACAGGCAGGTGTGTACCAGCCGAGCGAAGAAAAGAAAGTCGACGTGTTTTTCTGCCAACTTGGTGACGCCGCTCGTCGTAAAGGTTTGGCAGTGTTCGAGAAAATGCGTGCAGGGGGCATAGTATGTGCAGAGGCGTTTGGAAAGGGGTCGTTGAAGGCACAGCTTGAAATCGCCGACAAGCTGAAATCGAAGCTCACGCTTATTCTTGGGCAAAAAGAGGTGCTCGACGGCACCGTGATCATTCGCGACATGGACAGCGGTGCACAAGAAATTGTCGACGTGACCAAAGTCGTCGGCATTCTCGCGCGTCGTCTCGTTGCCAAAACAAAATTGTCGCTCGTCGAGCAAACGGCGCTCGACGCTGAGAACGAAGAAAACGGTATTGTGGTCAAAAAAGAGGAGCCGAAAAAAGAAGAAAAGAAAGTCGAGGCACCGGCGCGAGTCGAAAAGAAACGAAAGTTATTTGGACGGAGTCGGTAGGCCGAAAAGCGGGGCGTGATGCTCCGCTTTTGTGGTAAGATAATAATCTATGGAGATCAAGAAGATCGTTTTATTCAAGGGAAAGCAAATACGGAAAATGCTGCATAATGGTGAGTGGTGGTTTTCGGTTGTGGATATCATTGCGGCGCTGACGGATAGTATTGATGCTGGCGCTTACTGGAGAAAGCTTAAGCAGAGGCTTGGAGAAGAAGGAAGTGAGGTCGTGACAAAATGTCACGGACTGAAATTGGCAGCATCCGATGGCAAAAAATACACAACTGACTGCGCTGACACGGAGGGTGTATTTCGTATTATTCAATCTGTACCATCACCCAAGGCCGAACCGTTTAAACGGTGGCTTGCGAAAGTTGGATATGAACGGGTGCAAGAAATTGAGAATCCGGAGTTGGCGACGAAGCGCACGAGGATGTTATATAAACTGAAGGGTTACAGTGACGGGTGGATCGAAAAACGCATGCGGGGTATTGTTGTTCGTGAAGAGTTGACGGACGAATGGAAAAATCGTGGAGCGGACGAGAAGCGTGATTATGAAATTTTAACAGCGGAAATTTCCAAGGCGACATTTGGTGTAACGCCGAGCGAGTATAAAAAGCTGAAAGGATTGAAACGCGAAAATCTCCGCGACCACATGGATGACTTTGAACTTATTTTTAATATGCTTGGCGAACGTGCAACAACGGAAATTCATCGCACAGAAAACTCAAAAGGTGTTCGGAAATTAAAAGCAGATGCAAAAGCGGGTGGTGATATTGCAGGCGGCGCACGAAAGAAACTTGAAAAACGCCTCGGCCGTTCTGTCGTTACCAAAAAGAATTTTTTGAAGAAGTCAGAGGGTGGAAGAAAATTGAAATAATAGGTATGAAAACAAAATTCATCCTCTTTGATTTCGACGGGGTCATTTTAGATAGCAACGCAATGGTGCGTCGTCATGTGTTTTCGCACTGGGGTGACGACGACGAGGCGCAGAAGAAAACGCACGAAGGAAATGTATGGAAGGGAAAGGGTGAGGTTGTGCCTGTAACGCTCGACAGTGAGCAGGAGAAAATTTCAGCGTCGTTCTTTTTCAATTACCGGAATGACATGAAAGAGTGTGTGGTGTTTGACGGAATGCGGGAAGTGGTTGCGTCGCTCGCCGAGCGCTATACACTTTATATTGTGTCGTCAACGATTTCTGACATTATTCGTGAGTATCTTGAACATTGCGGAATGACCAATTTTTTTACAGATATTTACGGTGTGGACATCGCGATTAGCAAGTCGACAAAAATCGCAATGATCATGGAGCGCGAAAAAGTCGATCCACGTGATTGCATCATGATCACCGATTCGCTCGGCGACGTTCGCGAAGCGGAGCATGTGGGTGTTGCCTCGATCGGCGTCACATGGGGCGTGCACAACAGAGAGAGTTTTGAAAAAGGGAAGACATTTCGCATTTGCGACAATCCCACAGAGCTTCTTGCTACCATTGACGAATACTTTGGCTAGACGCTACTATCATTGCGCCACACTTGGAGGCACGATGATTCTCTTCTTGTTTGTTCCTTTTACAATGGGGCTTAACGATGAACTGATGTGTCTGGGTTGCGAAAACCCCGATCACGACGCGAGTCTCGGTGCATACATCGAATGCCGCGAGCATGTATTGATGCGATTCACGCTTGACGGCGACATGCCTTCGGCGGAGCTTAAGGTGAGCGAATTGCTTTCCGCACAAGACTACATCGGGAAGTGCGCATCGTTTGCGAAGTTACGGCTCGTGGAGTCCACGAAGGAGCAACAGCATGTACAAGATATGCTGGCTCGCATGGGATTGCCGAACCCCGTGTGGCCTGACGATGGCATTCCACCAACGCGCGAACAACTCGTCGAGTCGAGTCGCTTGATTGATAGGCAGATCTACGAGTCGCGCGACATTCTCATCGACGCCGACAAGTGGAGTGCGCGGTACGGTTCACGACTTTACGAACTTTCCATGGACGCATGTTTTGGCACTGTCGAGATCGACGCTCCCGTGCCGCTGTGGCTGTGTCCATCGTCCCTGCTTCCTGTCCAATATCACTTCTAGTTCTCCTTCACCGCCCCGGCCACGCTGGGGCAGGTTTGTTTTATAGAAGACTATGAGCACGTTGACGAAGCTGCATTGTCACAGTACGATAATAGTAATACTAAGTATACTTTATGTCTACAATGTCTTTTAAGACTGATGTTGCGTTTCGAGACACTTTGCAGGCGCTTGCACGGAAAAAGGGTGTGAACACGTCAGCGTATATCAAGCTTCTCTTAACACAAGAGATTACACAGGAACTCGCCACAGTGACGCAAAACGGTCTCACCATTGCCGAAGAAATGCGCATTTTGCATTCTGATGCACACGACAAGACTGTTGGGCCATTTACGAGTGCGAAAAAACTTTTCGCTGCGCTAAAAAAGTAGTGTGAACATTTTTTACACGAGTACATTCAAAAAGCGTTTTGCAGTACTGCCAGAAAAAGTTCAACAAAAATTTGTATTACGTTTAGAGGTTTTCATCAAAAATCCGTTTCATCGAACATTGCAAAATCATCCGCTGAAGGGAAATCTCATCGGTTTTCGTTCGTTTTCTGTCACAGGCGACTACAGGGTAAAATTTGTTATGCTCGACACACAATCGGTGAAATTCGTTGATGTGGGCAGGCATTCACAAATATATAAAAACTAATTTTTACGTATGACCCCACAAGAATATATTCACAATGCGATGCGGACGGAAGGGGGGCAATATAGTTTTTCGGCAACGGGCGGGGTGACGCCACGAGTTGAACATGCGATTATCGGTTTGGTGACCGAAAGTGCGGAATTGCTTGATGCAGTGAAGAAAACGAAGATCTACGGCAAGTCGCTCGACACCGTAAACCTCGTGGAAGAAGCAGGGGACTGCATGTGGTATTTGGCGTTACTCTGTGACGAATTGCACATCAGCTTTGAGGACGTATGGGAGAAAAATATTGCAAAATTACGTACGCGATACCCCGAAAAGTGGGAGCAAGCGAAGGCGCTCGACCGCGACCTTGACGCAGAGCGTGCAGCGCTGCTATAGTCCTGCCAACCTTTTGAAAGGGGGTTCAGCAAATTTCATGTCTATCATTGAAGTAAAACGTAAAAAAGGTGAGAGTTTTGAGGCGGTTTTTCGCCGTTTCACTCGTCGCATGCAAATGAGCGGCAAACCGCTTACGGTTCGTGCCAAGCGTTTCCGCGCGAAACCGCCGAGCAAAAATCGTACGCACGAAAGTGCATTACGTCGCCGAGAAATGGGTGAGAAACGCGAGTATCTCCTCAAAACCGGAAAAGTCAAAGAAGAAGACTTGCAGCAGTCACGCCGACGATAAACACGAGACACGGGCTTGCCCCGTGTTTTGTGTATGCTACTATGTGGCAAAGTATTACGCAGTGTTTTTTATGAACATTACTGAGCAAATTCGCGAAGACATGAAGAACGCCATGCGGAGCAAGGACATGACAACGCTCGACACGGTGCGTATGTTGTTGTCATCGATTAAAAACAAGGCGATTGACATCGGGAAAGATCTGGAAGACGCCGAGGTGTTTGCGGTGATTAAGAGCGACCTTAAAAAGTTGAAAGACGGTCTTGACTCGTTTGTTTCTGCGGCACGCGAAGATTTGGCGCAAAAGGCACGCGAAGAAATTCTCGTACTCGAAAAGTACTTGCCTTCACAAATGCCAGATGACGAACTCGAGAAAAAGGTAAAAGAGATTTTGGAAGAGATCGGTCTGAAAGACGCCTCAGAAATCGGCAAAGCAATGGGCGCACTCATGGCTCGCCTCAAGGAAGCTGCCGACGGCAATCGCATTCGTGCGATGGTCGAGAAGATTTTGAAGGGATAATTATTTCCCCAAAAGCGTTGTTCGGAGATCGTTCAGCGCTTTTTTTGTATCGCGCGGCAGATGCCAAACATTTTTTGCAAATTGCCATAATGTAGGTTTTGGGTGTGATGAGATTGAATCGGGGAGTGTGCTACTTGAGAGTGGAGAGGGTGCCCATCTTTTTTTCACGTCTACTGCGGCAAGAAAATTTGCCGGTTCAGGCATGAGCGTCATGTTTGCAATGGACGGTTGGTGGCCGATAATACCTTCCCAATATGCAAAATTTTTCGCACATGTCTGGGTGATAAGTTGTGGCCAGTGTTTTGCAGAGAGTATGAGGCCGAGATGTTCAGAGAGTAATGCCTTCTCGTATGATGTGAGTTTTTCAGATACCTGTGTGAGCTGCGTATCGAGTACAGAAAGAAATTCAACGATGTCCGTTGTGTGTACGGCTCTGTCGACGCCGTGTCGTGTGGCGCGGTGCTCTTTTTGTGTGCGCTCATTTGCGCCGAGTTCTACCATTTCAACTCCTCCTCTCCCCATGTCTATGAGTGGTTGAAACGGACTTTCATTTATCGCGAATGTTGGTGCAACCTTTTTCGCATCTTCCGGTGCGTGTGCCGCAAATGCAATATAGTCTTGTAGATTTTCTACATCGGTGCGTCTGTCCCTGAGGGTCTCCATGACCACGTCACTTTGTAGACCCACGTGCATGTCGAGCAAATGCGCATCGCGCAATGTCAGGTTTGGGAGAAGTTCCAGTTCGTTGACGCGATTCCATGCCTCAAGAATTCCTGCGATGTCACGTTTTTCGGTGAGTGCAGCAAGTACTTCTCGACGCTCTTTTCTCTCCTTAGCTTTTTTTTGTGCTTCTGTTTGTACGAGACGATTTTCAATTGCTGCAGCTTCAGCCTGTTGCCACACCTTTCTCACTTCTGGAGTCATTTTTGTTTTTTCACCTACGTGGACTGCAACGTGTGGTGGGATAGGCGTTGTTTCTCGTGTATGCATATACCGAAATATAACACTTCCGCATATCGGCGTCATGGGTTAGAGTGTGGGTATGTATAACGCAATACTTGCCGACCTCGTACATTTCGCAGTTCCCAAACACGAAGCAGAGGAACGCATGGCAGAACTTGAAGAGTTGACGCGGACGTACGGTGGCGTTGCCGTGGTGACGACGATTCAGCGTCGCCAAAAGCCCGACTACCGGACGTTTCTTGGGAGTGGAAAGGTGGAGGAGCTGCTCGTACTTGGTAAAAAGCTTGGTGCGAACTTGCTTATTGTGAACGAGATTTTGAAGCCGCAGCAGATTTTTAACTTGGAAGAAGCGTTGCGTCCCGCGAAAATTGTGGTGTGGGACAGGGTTGACCTCATTTTGCACATTTTCGAAAAGCATGCGAAGACGGCAGAAGCAAAACTCGAAATAGAACTGGCGCGTATCCGCCACATGGGCCCACGAATCTTTAACATGGGTGGCGAGCTTGGGAGGCAACGCGGTGGAACGGGAACGCGCGGCGGTAGCGGCGAAGGCAACACCGAGGCGATGAAGCGCCATTTACGAGAACAGGAAAAGACGATAGTGAAGAAGCTAGAAAAATATCAGGGCACACGAAACGAACATCAGCGTTATCGTGCGCGGCATGAAAAAAAGACGGTTGCGATTGTGGGCTACACAAACGCAGGGAAGACGTCGCTGTTGAATGCGCTCGGGAAAAAACACGAATACGCTGCGGATAAATTGTTTGCAACACTCGATACGCGTGTTGCCGATGTGTACATTCCCGATTTGCAGGAAACGGTTTTGCTTTCGGATACCATCGGATTTATTCAGGGACTGCCACCATTGCTCATTCGTGCATTCACGTCGACGCTTTCTGAAGCAGCGTCGGCAGATTTGCTGCTGCATGTTATTGATGTGAGCGACGCGAAGTTTGCGCAGAAAATTGTGGTCGTCGAAGAAATCTTGGAAAGTATCGGTATGGGTGAGCATCCTCGCATGTTTGTTTTTAACAAAATTGACGTGATGAAAAACCCCGCGCAGCTTTTGCGCGATATCGGTACAACAGGCGTTTTGGTTTCTGCACATACGAAAGCGGGGCTCGATGCGCTGAAGTCGGCGATTGCGAATTTCTTTGTTGCGTGAGATAGCTCGCATCTAGCTTTATATTATAACAAAAATGGCACTAAGCATTGACTTTCTGGCCATTTTATGCTATTATTACTACCTGTTGAGCACAGCGTTTTGTTCCGCTAAGCGGGCTAAAACGCCGTGTTTAACCAATGGTCTGCATCATTTCGGCATCCGCCGGAAGAAGTGTCTGCCCACGGCTTTTTAAAAAAAGGAGGCTCGCCCCATGGCTCGCCTTGCAACACTCACGAAAGGAATCTGGGAATCGTTCGAGCGCAATCTCTCCGCCAACGGCCTCACTGCCGAAGACGTGGTCAAGCTCAACAGTGACCCCACCATCATCGGTTTCATGCTCGCTTTTATGCGTGAGCAGCCTGCCTTCCGTCTCATCCACGGGCGGTTCACCCCGCTCGCGGACAAGATCGCGATGGTCAAGGAGTGGCCCGGCATCAACCCCGAGGACGTTGACGCCGCATTCGCTACCGCGACAGAGAGCGGCACGATCGCGGGCTACGAGAGCGAAGTGACGAGCAACCCCTTCCTCGATATCGTCGTAACGGTTTACCGCGAGTCCATCGCCGCCACTCTTTTCTACTCGCGTGAGCGAGCGAAGGATGCTTGGGGCGACAAGTACAGCGAGTGGGCGGAAGCCTTCGCGCAGAACGTCGACGAGAACCGTGTGAAGGCCATCCCCAGCGCGAAGCAGTTCAGTCCCAACCGGATCGTCATCGAGGTCGTTGACCTCGGGGCGAACTGGAACCGGAAGGATGGCATCGTGCTGGAGGAAGTCCAGAAGGCTCAGGCCCCGACGCTCGCGGATTTCGCGGTCATTTACGACGCGATTCAGAGTCCGAAGTGGGTCGAGCAGATGGACGGCGAGAACGTGCCCTACGCCCTCGTCGCCGCGCTTCTCCTCAACGTGCCGGGCGACGTTTCGTGGCGTTATTCGCCGGACGTGTGGCGTGATGGCGGCAGGGCGAAGCTGAACGGCATCCGCGTCGGGAACCGTTTCAGCCTCAGCGCGATGCCCGTCCTCCGGGAGTACAAGCGCTAGGCACTGGGACACTTGTGACTTGGGAGCCTCGGGACTTGTCCCTTGGCTCTCGTCCGCGAAGCGGACTCGCGACATCTGGAAAATGCCAGCTCCAACGGGGAGCGGCATCACCAGGTGTCGCTCTTCTATTTTTGAAACTTTTTCGATAAACTTTGGAGCGGAAAGTAGGCCAGTGCGCTGACGTTTACGGACGTTAGTCGCCGAAATCTCTCGCAATCCCAATATACCGGCAGAATCCTGTTACCCCTTGGTCGCAGGAGCGGACGGAGCGGATTGATGAGCACTCCGCATTGCTTTTTGGAATCAGGGCCTCGCCCGATAGGCTATGGCCGAGGGATCAGCCCGACGGATTCCGCATAAAATTCAGGGTACGGTTAGTACGAGCCACGGGTGTGGAGATTCGGCTAGTCTCGGATGTGTCTGTACTCGGTGGTCTAGAAGAAAGCAGTGTGAAGGGGGCGTGCCAGGCAACGATTCGTGGCGTTATTCGCCGAACGTGTGGCGTAATGGCGACAAGGCGAAGCTGAACGGCAACCACGTCGAGAACCGTTTCAACAACAACGCGATGCCCGTCCTCCGGGAGTTCTCGTCAAGGCAAGGAGCGCCTCACGGCGCTCCTTATGCTAGCTCAAGGACTTCATCCAGCCCCCAAGCATTTTTCCAGTGTCGATGAGTTTGGATTCGACTTGGAGGTATTGCACGTTGGTAATACACTTGCAGTCTTTGCAGAGTCGCACGAGGAGTTTTGCGGTGTCGACTTTTGCGCTTGCGTCTTTCAATCGTGCAGATTTCTCCACAATATTCGATGTGGTTGCGGCTCCGAGCAGCAGTTCAAGCGTTGCAAGGAGGTAACGCGAGCAGGTTTCGCCGAGCGTGTAACGTTGCGGTTTGGGAAATTTTTCCATCACCTCGCTCCACAAAACATAAGCGTCATAAAGCGTATGCACGATGGGAATATCACCTGGACCTCCACGGAGCAACCGTCGCTCTTCTCCATTAAGTCGGGGGGGAAATGGTACCATTCATAGAATCGGGAACAAGAATTTATTTGAGCGTTTGGCGTCGATTGAGAACTTGCTTAAGGCATGGGAACGCTTCCGAAAAGGCAAGCGAACGCGAGAAGACGTCATGGTATTCGAACGAAGGCTCGAAGACAACCTCTTTGAAATTCAGGATGAACTTATCTCAGGCCACTATCGCCACAGCCCGTACGAACCGTTCACCATCCATGACCCGAAACAACGCACGATTCATAAGGCTCTCGTGAGGGATAGAGTTGTTCACCAAGCAATTATTAATGTCATCGAACCTCTGTTTGAACAACGGTTTATCCATGACAGTTATTCATGCCGTGTCGGCAAAGGTACGCATGCCGCTGTTTCACGCCTCCAGGGTTTCTTCCGACAGGCGAGTAAGAATGGAATGCGCACTATCTATGCCGTAAAGTGTGATGTCCGGAAATTCTTCGCATCTGTGAACCACGAGACACTTCTCAGCTTTCTCGCAAAGCGCATCTCCGATCCAGACACGATGACGCTTCTTCGGCTGATCATTGAAAGCTTTTCGGTAACTCCCGGCACAGGTGTGCCGCTTGGTAATCTTACGAGCCAGCTCTTCGCCAATATCTATCTTCATGAACTCGATTGGTACATCAAACAAAAACTCCATATTAAACACTACGTTCGTTATTGCGATGATTTCGTCATGCTTACGTCATCACGCTCCGAGGGATTCGCTCTGGCCGAAAAGGCAGATGCATTTTTGCGCGGTAACCTGAAGGCAGAGCTTCATCCGAATAAGTTACATGTACGAACATGGTCGCAGGGTGTTGATTTCCTTGGGTATGTTCTTATGCCGCATGCGATTATTTTACGCCCGACGACCGCAAAACGAATGATTGATAGAGTAACGGAAACAAACTCCAGCTCGTATTTTGGATTGTGCGCACATGCAAATGCATATGAGCTGGAATGTACGGTGAGAAATAAGCTCGGCTAAGACAAATCTTTAAAGGAGAAAGAAGATAAACAGAATATTAAATGTTGTACACACCGCCTCGTGAATCTCGCGTCGATCTCGTGTACAATAGTGGCAGCTATGCACATGGGAAAGTTTGCACGTCCCGTCCTCTTTGTCGCGGTAATGTTTTCGGTGTTATTTTTGCCGTACATTGTGTTTGCCGATACCGCGAGCGATGTTGCGACAACAGCCGGATATAGCACAACGCAAAGTTTGCTCGGAACCATTGGCACGATTATTTCTGTCGTGCTTGGTTTGCTTGGTGTCATTTTTCTCATCCTGCTCATTTATTCAGGCTGGGTGTGGATGACCGCAGGCGGTGAAGAAGAAAAAATCAACAAAGCAAAACGCATTCTCATTAACGCCGTTGTCGGACTCGTCATCACGCTTTCGGCCTATGCCATTGCGTCGTTTCTTTTGAACGCTATTGGTGACGCAACAACAAATTCTGGCGGCAGCACGAATGGGAGCGTCACTACGGAAGCGCTTTCTGGTTCGCTCGGCAGTGGTTCTATTCAGGACCATTACCCATCTCGGAACGCAACAGGCATCGCCAGAAATACGCGGATCATGGTGACGTTCAAACGTGCAATGGACCCCGCCTCGTTTATTGAAGGCTATAACGCCGACAACACGGCGACGACAATCAACGCAAGCAATGTTGCAATTTATCCCACCGCGGAAGGGGAGGGCGCAGCGATCACGGCAGCAGACGTATACTTCACCGAAGATATGAAGACGGTGGTGTTCGACCCGACAGACTATCTTGGTTCCGCAGATGCTGATACGTCATACACTGTTTCGTTGGATACCGACATTGCGTACGCAAACGGTGACGACGCATTTACCGGTTCATATTCGGGTGGCTACGAATGGTCGTTTGAAGTGAGTACCGTCGTCGACCTCGACCCTCCAACAGTGACGGGCATTGCGCCGTCAGCGTCAGGAACATACGACCGCAACATCACGGTCGAGCTCACATTTAATGAAGCGATCGATCCAACGTCGGCGACAGGCACGCGTACGGCAACAAGCGGCTTTCAAAACATTCAGACAGTTGGCGATGCAGGAACGGCCGAAGCAGGTACATACGAAATAAGCAACAGCTACCGCACGGTGACGTTCACAACGGCAAACGCGTGCGGCACGAATTCGTGCGGTGAAACGATTTATTGTTTACCAGGACTGCAAACGATTACCGTTACCGCGTACGCCGCAACAACAACGAACAGCCCGCCACAAGCCGATAGTTTCCCATACGACGGTATTACCGACACCGCGGCGAACAGCATGGACGGCAACGACGACGGCACTGCGGGCGACGACTACACGTGGACGTTCTCGACAACCGACGACATCAATTTGACGGGCCCGACCATTGAGTCGATTAGCCCAAATATTTTAGAAGAAGGTGTCGCACTCGATCAAAGCGTTGTCGTAACGTTCGACAGCGTGATGAAAACTTCTTCGCTCACGAATGCGAACATCACAATGGAGAATGACGAAACGTCGACGAATACGAGTCACGAAATGTGGTACACGGTCGGCAATGTAAATTTGCAAGCAGACGGCACCACGGTTACGTCGCCGTCGCAAACTGCTGCGCAAACCGAAGCGACGATTTCGCACGGCGTGTTCCTCGAATCCATCGATGGCCTCACCTATTTGTATGGTGTTGCGGTCGGGCAGGGAGTGCGGAACGAATACCAAAATTGCTACAGCCCTGCGGAAGGGCCGACGGTTTCTGGTGGCACGTGCGCGGTGGGTGACACGTCGCCGTCGTGCTGTAACGGCGATCCAAGCGCAGCAGCATGTGACTTCTTTAGTCCGACAAACGAATAATTGTGTTTCAACTTCGCCTAAAACGCTTCGCCCCGTACTTCCTTGCACTTCTTGTGGTTGGCGTGTTTGCGTTTGTTGTACCACATAGTGCGTTCGCACAAGCAACGACCGACGCACTCACAAGTGTTGGTGACGCAACAGGGCTTGGCGGTGACGACCCTCGCGTGATTGTTGCGAGAATTATCCGCACGGGCATTACGCTGCTTGGCGTGCTTGCGGTACTTATCGTGCTGTACGGCGGATTTGTTTGGATGACGGCGGGTGGCAACGAAGAAAAAATCGAAAAAGCAAAAAAAATTCTCATTCGTGGGAGCATCGGACTCGCGATTATTCTGATGTCGTGGGCGATCACGACGTTTGTCATCACTGCACTTTTGAGTGCGACGCAGGACGGCGGCGGTGGAGGGTCGAATTCGAGTGGCAACGGCGGAAGTTTGGGCGGCGGTTCAACGTCGAGTTTTATCGTTACGGACTTTTCACCTGATGCAGCGGTTGCCATTCGGAACATTCAACTTCGTGTCACATTCAGTAAAAATTTGGACGCAACAACAGCGGGAAACGGCGTCACGGTAACGAACGGAGCAACGGGCGCGCAAGTTGATGGCGTTGTTTCCGCGTCAGGTAATCACCTCACATTTGTGCCGAGTGCAGCATGCCCTACGCCGAACGAAGACCGTTTCTGTTTTGATGCTGACACTGCGTTTACGGTTTCCGTGTCGGGTGACATTCGAAGTAGTACAGGCACAAAGCTCGTGTGTTCAGGCGATCGCTGTACGTCGTCATTTACAAGCGGCAATCTTGTTGACACGGAAAATCCTGTTGCAATACTTTCGAACCCTGAAGATGGCGACGGTGTACCCACTGACTCGTTGCAAGCAGTGCAGGCAACGGCAACTGATGACAGTGAAGTATCGAGCGGAGAATTTTTGCTCGACACAACGGCATTCGATAGCGTTGGCGCAGCAGGCGATGATCTCGGTAACGTCATTCTCGAAACGGCACTCGACACGGGTGACATGCAAAACGGCAGCACGTATCGGTTGTCGGTTATCGTCACGGACATTGCCGGCAACACCGATACCGATTCTATACAAATTGATGGTCGACCAGCGTGGTGTTTTAATGGTGCGCTCGACACTGACCGCGGCGAAACAGGCATTGACTGCGGCGGCGACACGGCGAGCAACGACTATTGCGGTGCATGCGATGGCAGTAGCTGCACCAGCGACGCCGAATGTTCAAGCGGCAGCTGTGTGGACGGCGTGTGCGCAACACTTCCCGAAATTACGAGCGTGTCTCCCGATAACGGTGCGGTGGGTTCGTATGTGACCATTGCGGGAACGGGTTTTGGTAGTCTCGACGGGACGGTTGCGTTTACTGCGGCAGATGGCGGAACAGTCGAAGCAGATATCCCGTCGTGTAGCAGTGGCTGGTCGTCAACAGAAATAGTTGTCGAAGTGCCGACAGGTGCAGCGGACGGCCCGATTACGTTGACGACATCCTCCGATCGCGTCGAGACAACCGACGACGATAACGGTGCGGTGCTCGCTGACTTTGATGTGAACGATGTCGTGCGGCCAAAACTATGCAGCCTTTCGCCGAACGACGGTGCATCGACTGACGCCGTGACGCTTGCAGGATTGGATTTTGGCGATACGCAAAATAGTTCTACCGTACTATTTGGAACGACGGCAGCAGGAACATACACGTCGTGGGCCGACACCAGCGTTTCGGCAACGGTGCCATCGCTTTCGGACGATGACTATAGTGTGACGGTGATGGTCGATGGTGTTGCGAGCAACGCAGTCACGTTTACTGTGCTCGCAGATAGTCAGGACGCGCCAACAATAAGTGGCGTTGATCCCGAGAGCGGTGCGATTGGCGATTACATCACTATCGCAGGCGATAATTTCGGTGCGTTAACTGGCACGGTGTGGTTCGAAAGTGCAGAGTCGGGATTGCTTGCACTTGGCAGCATGGATTTCCCCGCGGCATGCGATGGTGACACATGGAGCAACGACGAAATCACCGTGATTGTTCCCGACGTATTTCAGAATGCAGAGAGTGTCACCGCGGGTTCATACACGTTGTACATAGAGGATCAAAACGGCACGCAATCGAATGCGATCGACTTTACGGTGACGGACGGCGCTCCCGATCCAGGAATTTGTTCGTTGACTCCCGAAAGTGGTGCGGCGGGTGACACTGTTGTCATCGCAGGCGAACGATTGGGGAGCACAGCAGGAGCGGTGACATTTTATAGTGGCGTTGCAGGCACGGTTACAGACAGCGATTGGTCAAGTACGGAGATTACGGTGCTCGTTCCTCTAGGAACAGCAACAGGACCGGTTGCTATTACATCGTCGGCGGGTGCAGAAAGTAACACGCTCAATTTTAGCGTCGGCACGTCGTCGACGTCGTCAAGCGAAAACGTCACGGCTGCGGCGTACGGATGGTATTTCTCGAGCGGGAGTATTCCTGAAACGCCTGAACTCATTGTTGACTGTTCCGACACGGTGGTGAGTGCGGTACCGAACGAACGTTTTACGGCTGAAGTGTGTACGAATGCGGTGGTGTACGGAGAATTTTCAACATTGATGAACGAAGGATCAGTGGGCGACGCAGTGCGTGTGGAGGAATGTACGGCAGGCGGCGACCAGCCGTGCGACACAATAGTGGACGTTGCAGGTGCGGCGACTGTTGCGTCATCGGCCGTCATGACATATTTCACTTGGGTACCGACGGCAACAACGTTCACTACTGATACGGAATACCGTGTGACTGTTTCGACTGCGGCCAGTTCGGCGAGCGGTGTGGCGATGGCGGCTGATGTGTCGTGGAATTTTACGACCGCTACAACGGAAACAACATGCCGCGTGAGTGCGGTGCATGTCTCGCCGTCGGCGTCGACGATTGCGGAGTTGAACGGCATGGACGCATTTCATGCGTTGCCGATTTCTGGATGCGTGGTGACAAATGCGTCGTCGTACACATGGGACTGGACCGTGAACAATAGTTTTGCCGACTTTGTTGCATCGAGCAGCGGAACATGCGACGCAGGCACGACGTCGTGTGCGACGGTCGAAGCATTGGCAGAAGGTGTCACGCCCGTTACGGCCGAAGAAACAGATAGCAATATTGACGGCTCGTCGACGCTGACGATCGCATTTACCGATCCGTACGTCGAAAGTTTCGAACCGAACTGTGACGCTGCATGCTCAAACGCAGCGATTGCGGCGACGTTCAACATTGGCATGGACGCCGCAACAATAGAAGCACCCGGTGCGGTGACGCTCTACACATGTGCAAACGAATTGTGTGCGAACCTCACCGAATATCCGTCGTACACCGTTGCGTGCGCCTCAACGACGGAAGATGCAACGCGTTGCGACAAAGCGGTGATTACGATTGGGAGCGACTTGGTTGCGGACACGTACTATCGTGTCATTGTCTCAGGTGACGTCGAAAGTGCGAGTGGCGTTCCGTTGACGCGCACAAACTACAACGGCGATTATTCGTGGACGTACAAAGTGAAGGATGGTGTTGTGGTGTGTTCGACCGATCGCGTGTCGCTCACTCCTGCCGCAGCAACAGCAAGTGTCATTGGTCAACGGCAAACATTTACTGCTGTTGCGTACGGTCCACAAGATTCGTGTTCCGTGGCAGGACAGGAGCTCACTGCTGCAGATTTTAACTGGAGTTGGACGAACCCGATTGCCGACGACGGTGCGGACGCCGCGATTGCGGTTGCAGAATGGTGGAGCACGGCAACGGTCGATACGGATGTGTCAGGCATTGCAGCAGGTTGTACTGCATCGTGTATTGCAGGAGGCAGCAATGCGTACGAAGCGATTTGTGGCGACACGAAGCGGGGCACAGGCGAAGAGTGCGAAGACGGTAACACCGTGAATGGCGACGGCTGTTCGTCGTTGTGTTTGCGGGAAGGCGGCGACATCGTCGGCGTGTGCGGTAATGGAACGCTCGAACAGAACAGTAGCAGTGCAGGTGAAGATTGCGATGACAGCAACACCCACAGTGGCGACGGGTGCTCGGCGACATGTTTGAACGAAGGCGCAACGCAAGCGAACACGACATGCGGAAACAACGATATTGGCTACGAGGCAACGCTTGGCGGTGAGGATTGCGACGACGGCAATGTGCAACGCGGCGATGGCTGTGACGCGCAATGTTTGAATGAAGGTACGCCAACATTGTCGAGTTTGGGCGGTGCGTTGTGCGGAAATAGCGTTGTTGACGCGCCATACGAAAATTGCGATACCGCACTTTCTCTGCAGGGTTGTTCGTCGACGTGTCTACTTGAAGGTGCTTCCGCGCTCTACAGCACGCCGTCAACATGCGGCGATACTATTATAGGAACGGGCGAGGAATGCGACGTGGGCGATGTTCTGGATGACGATGGATGTTCTTCCGACTGTTTGCTCGAAGGATCGTCGACAAGTTTTGGTGTGCCGTCATTCTGTGGTGACGGAACGGTCGGTGTCGGCGAACTGGCAACATGCGAAGCGTCCGGCGGCGACACAAATGTTGATGCACTGCAACTTGCATTTATTGGCGATGATGCTGCGCAAGAAGTGAGCACAACGACGCATGAAGCGAACGCAACTATTGTCGTTACCGAGCCTGCGTCGGGCGTTGGTACCACGGGCACATTTACACTTTCGTGTACCGCCGCAAGCGACGAAGACTGCCCGAACAGCACGACGTATGGTGTCGGTACCGCAAATTGCTGCATGGAACGGCCGACGGTAACGCTATACCCGAACGGGAGCGACGTGTGCCGCAACGCCATGATGTACGGCGTGTTTACGCAGGAAATGAACACTGCGTCATTTATGACAACGGCGTCAGATGGCTCGACGACGCCACGCATGTATGCTGCGCTCGACCTTTCGACGACCGCCGATGGCGTGTGCCCGAGCGACCACACTTCGCTTGTTATGGCGCCGGCTGGCAGCTGGGCGGCACGTGCGTGGTTTGCCGTTCGCCGATTTGTCGCAGGAGCAACGGCACAAGCCGACACAGGTGATTGCGTTGCGCCGATCGACAGTTTCTCTCAAACCGCGAATGCCAGTGGAACGTATACGGTTCGTATGCGCTACACTGCGGCACTTGTTGCAAATGCAAATTACACGCTGCACCTCGACGTTGACGCCGACAACACCGACGGCGTTGCTGCAGGTGTGACGTCGCTTGACGGTGTTGCGCTCTACAACGCGAGCGGCAAAGAAGAGTCGACGTTTACGACGGGCAGCGACATCTGCACGCTCGATGTGTTGCAAGTCGAAGATACGGACGACAGTGCAAATTATTTCTCGGCGACAGGTGAAGATCACATTTTTACCACCACTGCATTGTCGTACGCAACAGGTGAGCCGCAAGAAATAAGTCCTGTTGCCGGCGTGTATGACTGGACCATTTCGTCGTGGTCAGAAGACACTGATGCTGAAATTTTTATTGCTGCCGTCGATGCGACAGATGCGACGAACGCGACCGTGACTGCCGCAGGAGAAAACGGCAGTGGCAATATTCTTGCAACTGCGACGGTAACCGCCGACGTTATTGGTAGCACAACGGGCGATACAGTTGTGGGAAGCGCCGACGCAACCGCAAATTTGTGTGTCAATCCATGGCCAGCAATTGCCGCGTTCCCGTGGGAAGACGCCACAATGGGCATCGCACTGCACTATTGCCGTGACGCAGGCGACGAAACAGTTACGACCGACGACTACCCCGTGGTGACGGCGGTGCAAGCGGCGCGCCGTCCAATTTCTGGCGACACCGTCATAAAAGAATATTTGTTTGAAGTCGCAGGCAGCACCGACGCGATTGGTTTGCGCGTTGTAAGCAACGAACACTATTTGAGCCCTACGGCGTGGTATGCAGCGCAAGGGTTTACAGGAACGCCTGCAGCAACAACAGTGGATGGTTTTGAGGCGATAACAGACGGCCGCACGACGTATGTTTCCGCACCGAACGCCGAGGCAGACATTTATTCGAACATCTACGTGTTGTCCTACAACGAAGGGGCGAGCGACGAGACGATAGAAATTTATAACCAAATGGTGGCGGACATGGCGCTTACGACATCGCTAGACGACACTGCGCTTTGTTATACGTCGAGCGGTGCACTTGCAACCAGCACGACGACGGGAGAAGTTGTCGCATGTACGTCCGACAACGACTGTAACACGTCGACGGCCGAATATTGTGGCGATCTAAAAGCAAAAGTACAGCGTGACACAAAACGTCTCGCTGATTTGACGACGATCTCGGCGGCGATTACGACGTACGGCGACGAGAACGGAATGTGCAGTGCAACCGTGAGTCAAAGTTGTACGACAGACGCAGATTGTCCGGGGGTCGAAACGTGCGAAGCCGTGGTGCCCACACTTGGCAGCGGAACATTTGTGCGTTCACTTGGAGCAAGTGCGTGGACGTCGTGGTCGGACTTGCTCGGGGAGGCAATCGGCCTCGAGGAATCTGTCGCCGATCCGCTCAATACATACATTGGCTGTGGCACAGGAACGCTCGCCGACTACGACGCAGCGACGTGCGTCAATAGCACCGCAGGAACGTATGTCTGCCCAAGTGACAGTCATGTGTATCATTATCGACCGAGCGGTGCGCAGTCGTATAGCCTTTACGCCGATTTGGAATACAGTGGGGCGTACTGGGAAAACCCAATCGACGAAGACATTACAGACGGCGTGTCACTCATTGCCTCGAGTGACAACGGGGACAATGCATATTTGACCGGTTTCACGATTGACCCATTCTGTGACAGCACAGTGTACGGCGGCACAGGGACGTGCGGCGACGGTATTGTGAACACCGATGCGGATGGCACGGTGGAGGAGTGTGAAATCGGCGAAGCGGGCGGTACGGCAAGCGCATGCGACAGCGATGGCAATGGCACGGACGACGGTACGCAGAGTCAAACATGCAACAGCGTTTGTACAGGTTTTACGTCGAACGCCAGTGCCGCGTGTATTCCTGCGGCGTGCGGGAACGCAGTGATTGATACAGGCGAAACATGCGACGACGGTGACTACAATGGGCGTTACGGATACTGCAGTGCTTTGTGCGACTACGTCACGGCGACATTTTGCGGTGACGGTGCGCTTTCGGGGAGCGAAGTGTGCGACTGTGGCGCGTCTTCGTTGTCGGCGTTACCAACAGATGCTCGACCATACGGCGGCACTCCAGGAACATGCAGCGGTGTGAACGGTGTGTACGACAGTAATGTCAATACGACATGTGCATGGGATTGCCAAGGTCCGTCGTCGTATTGTGGTGACGGTACAATAGATAGTGGTGAAGTGTGTGATGGTGGGAGCGACAGTTGGGAAGGCGCACTTTGTAATATCAATTCGACTGCAGCAACGTTTGGGGAAGCGTGTACAAGCGACGACGACTGTGAACGGTACAGTTCGCTTTCGGGTGCCGATCCGTTGTGCGGTGGGGAAGATGGCACAGGGCTTGAAGCATGTCCCGAGGCAACAATTTGTGTGCAGGGCAATACAAGTTTGCATGGCACGGTGTGCGAAACAGACGACGACTGCGGAACAGGCGGCGTGTGCTCGGTGGCAATATATCAAACGTACCGAACCCGAAC
>CALRHD010000002.1 GCA_943359325.1 Candidatus Uhrbacteria bacterium
CGAGCGTGTCCGAGGTGCATTCCTTCGCTTCACCACGCAATCGGAGCGTACGGGGCAGTTTCAAGTCACCACGCGCTCCGCGCGTGCGATTAGTCGGAATCAGGATTATCAGCAAAATACATTCGAACTTTGTTTAATACACACCGCCAGGACAATTTCTTATCGTGCAACGCGCGTACTCAGGTATGTGAGGCGACCGATGAGCAATAGTCCAACGATAAAAACGGCTTCGGCCGTTTTTATCTTACGCTACTTTTTGCTACTTCACCTTTTCAAGAATACGTCGTGCCTCAAGTTCTTCAGAGGGCCGAACGTCGATGTGTGACAGTCCGCGAGCTACCAACTCATTCCTCACCTCCTCAATGCGTGCCTCGGGAACGAGCACCGCACTCGCCTCTGATAGCGGAACGCCGCCTGGCCTGAACGATCGCTTTTCAAAAAACTTTTGTAGCCCAACCGTTCCACGATCTTCCATGCCTAACGCATCCGCTTTCGTCTGGTCATACACAAGCGTCACACCGTATTCGCCTCGCCCTTTGGGAATAAAGTATTTGCTTACCGCCAATGCCCGCTCCTCACCATCAACCGTTCGACTCGCATCAATACCAAGTTCAGCAAGCGCTTCATTCGGAATCTTCTTTGCCAATTCAGCGAGATATGGTTGCGCCACATCTTGATGGTTTTTCCAAAAGTACCGCACGAAATCTTCAGCGAGCGATCCACCGAGTGCTTCCGCGTATTTATCCGAACTGAGACGCTTTTCTTCGCCTCCGCCCGGCACGTTGTCGTAGAGAAGCTGGAACGATGTCGCCTCGGGGAAGTTGCCGTTTGTAAATGATGCGCCTGGCGTGCGTTGTTTGCCGCCAGGAAAAACATCGTCAGTTATGATTGCTCCGCTTTGCAGCATTTCTGTGAATGATAGGTTGTCCGTTGTGTGCAAAAACTTTCCCTTTGGATCAAACAGTTTTTCTTTACCGCCTACTGATTCAACTACGCGTTGCAAAGTTGCTTGATCCTCTAATGACAAAGCTTTAACGACCTTAGCCTCTACCGCGTTACCGCTCTCTCCAGCTTCAATTTTCTGCTGACGAGTTGAACACGATGATGCATGGCCAGCCTTCGCGGGATAGCCACAGGAGGGGCAAGGAGAAGATTCGTGCTCGGGAGACATATCCTAATAATGCTTTGAAGAACGACGCGTCTTTCTCTCTGCCTTAATAGATTCAATCGCTTTGATTAAAGATGATTTCGCTGTTTCAAGCTGCTTCCCGGATTCAATGCCAAGTCGCCCTGCGAGTATCGCACGAATGACATCCAATTGCTTTTCTGAAACAATTCTTTTGTCCTCCTCCAGAGGCTCTGTGCCATCTTCTGCTGTCACGGCGTGTGTGGCCTCTACTAGTTGCGATATTTTGGTGCCAAGCTCGATCATTAAGCGCTCATTCGTCCATGACTCGGCTTCAGGAAGGGCTGGTGATTCTTTTGAATCGTATGGACCGTAATCAGTCCAATCAGCTTCTGCCTGTTTACGTGCTTCGGCATCAGAAATCGTTTGATTAGGATCCATCTGGATTCTTTCAATCTCTTGCAGTATCCAAAGTTCTTTTCCTGCCTCATATCGCGCCTGTTCCTGAATCTCATCCTCCGAGCGCGTCTCGCCGGGGTTGCTCTTAATTCCAGCGCTCTTCGCGTCTGCATGTTCGTAGAATTTCTCTTCATATCTCGCTGAGCTTGTCCTTGTCAGATCATCCGCCTCCTCTTCCGCCTGTGCTCGAATCTCCGCATCCGAACGATTCTCACCTGGGTTATTTCGAATACCCGCGACTTTGGCGTCTACCGTCCTTTGACGCTGCATTTTCGCTTCGTGTTGCTTCGTCGCCTCTTCCGCTGGATTGCTGCCTGATTCGATCCCCATATTCATTGCTTATTGGATAATTTGCTTAAAGTTTACCATGGGGGGGTGAAAAGCCATACTTTATGCACCGTTTTCCAACAGGGTTATCTTCCTATTGAGATACACCAGCCTACTTCGCAAATTCCCCAACAACTCGCGCTTTTCTGAAATACTGCCTTGTCGTAGCAGATACTTGGCATACGCTCGAATATTCACCTCGGCCTCGTCTGCCTCCTGCGTGCCATCTGACCCAAAGACTGTTCGTTGAAAGTGACTGAATCGCTTGATCTCGTCTTCGAGCTTCGTCTTCATGCCAAGTTCGTTGATATTGATCTGGTCGAATATTTTGAGGAGTTCGGCTATAAGCTCTTCTTCGCGAATGTACTGGTTCTTACAATCGCGATCTCTTGCCCTCGTGCAACCGTAGTAAACATAATGTGCTGTCGTGCCATCGCGAAGCTTCTTGTATTTATCTTCGGCCGAGATGCCGGACTGACAGAGGCCACATGTGAAAAGCTTCGTGAAGGCGAATTCTTTGTTCTCCCGCACAATCTGATCGCGTTTGAGTTGGGTTTGGCCGAGGTCGAAAAGTTCTTTCGTGATGATCGGCTTGTGCTTGCCGTCGTACCAGTTGCCGCTCTCGCGTGGTCGTTCGAATCTGCCGTAGTAGAAGGGATTATCGAGGACGCAGTAGACGCCACCGAGCGTCAGGGTTTTGTTTCCTCGCGTTTTGAAGTTGAGATCATGCTTGAGCCAGTTGTATATTTTGCGTCCGCTCCATTTCTCGTAGGCGAGCTTCTCGAACATCTGTTTGATGACTGGTGCGCGGACGGGATCGACGATAACTTGGCATTTCTTGTCCATGAGCCCCTGATTTAAGTAGCCGAGTGGTGCGACGCCTGGCCATAAGCCCATCTCCACCCGAGTACGGAGTCCGCGCTTCACATTCTCGCCTCGATGATCATTCTCTAGCTTGGCGGTTGAGCCAAGAATCATGAGCATGAACTTTTCGTTCGGCGAATTAGTGAATCGCTGGCCGTAGGTACGGATTTCGTGGAGCAGTCCTTGATCCATCAAATCGACAATGGCTCCAAGGTCGCCTGCGTTTCTGCTCAACCGATCCGGTGCCCACGTGAGAATGCCGCCGAATTTGCGTTGCCGAATGTCGGCAAGGAGTTCATTGTAGACGGGTCTTTGCCCGGTCGACTTGGCCGAATGGCTCTCGCGTCGGATTTCGGCGACGTCGAGCCCCTCACGCTCGGCGAGTTGAAGCATCTCCTTGATCTGCGAGTCGATCGATAAAACTTGTCGCTCTTCGGACTCGGTCGATTTTCTAGCGTAAAGGCAGTAACGAATCTTCTCCTCAATGACCGCTTTTTCCTGTTCGTGTTTTGTGCGTGTCGGCACCATCGTCGCTGATATCGTTTTCTCCATACAACACAAGGAATGCCGCAACGGTTGTGGGGCGTCCAGGCTGGCTGGAGTTGGTAACTTTTACGCTCGAAACGCCTTGAAAAAGTGAGACAGTGGCTTTTTCGCCACTTTTGCATGAAAAGCCCAACAAAGCTATCGAAATACGCAAAATGAGACACTGTCTCAATACCCCGCATGTAGTGTCTCATTTGTCTCATTTTACCCTCCGAACCGTGTTCCACTTCGTGCCAGTTTGCACGTCGAAAACACCCGACCCACATGCCTCAAAATCCCTGAAACGGAAGTCGCCAAAAAGCCCTTGCAACACCCCTATAAAGTTGGCACTGAACGCGTGTACACCGCCATACAAAAAGTCCCAATGTAGGTTGGGATTTTTTGTATGTGTATGTACGGTGATTTTTTACACGTGATTGTGCTATACTTGGTACATGCTACGTAAACAGGGACAGTTGAAAAGTAACTTTACAGAATCGCATCAGGGCATTGACGCAGGTGCGGAGATTTTGCATTGGGAGACATGGGAGTATCCGCCCATGGAGCGTTCGCGGCGGTGGTATGTGATCGCAAGTATCATTGCACTTGCGATTTTGCTGTATGCGCTGTTGACGGCGAATTTTGTGTTCGCGGTTATTGTGCTCATGTTCGCCGTCATTCAATTGTTGCGCGACCTACGAAAACCGGCACGCGTTGACGTGCACATTACGACGGCCGGAATTGTATTCGGCAATGACTTTTACCCGTACGAAAGTTTTCGTGACTTTTCCATTGTTTATTATCCGCCGGACGTCAAAATTTTATACGTCGCGTTTACGGGCATTATGAACCCTACGCTGACTATCCCGCTCGAAGACGTAAACCCTAACGATGTGCGCGAAAGTCTTGTTCCGTATGCGTTCGAGAATCTCAACCGCAATCGTGAATACTTGACAGACCTTGTCTCGAGACTGTATAAACTTTGAGTAAATTGCGTTAATTTTCGCTTTTTTTATTTAGGAGACGAATGGATATTTGACTCCGAAATACACCAAAGAAAACCCATTACGTTTGCCGGATACAAGGAGTGGTGAGGACCGGAGCCACGACACCGTAGCCGGTAAACTTGGATGGGTTTTACTACGAAAGAGCGCCCGTAGCTCAGTTGGATAGAGCATCAGCTTGCGGAGCTGAGGGTCGTACGTTCGAGTCGTGCCGGGCGCACCATAAAAAAGAGGTCCAGAAATGGACTTCTTTTTTTGTGGCGGAAGGGGCGAGATTCGAACTCGCGATACCTTTCAGTATGACGGTTTTCAAGACCGTTGCCTTAAACCACTCGGCCACCCTTCCGTGCGAACAAAGACTAGCGGAAAAATCATTTTTCGTAAAGTTGTCGTCTGCAGATCGGTGCGCTATTTTTCGGCAGTTGCGCTGGACGAATTGTGTGCGGCGATGTAGGATAGGTAATCTTATGTCGGGTATTTTGCAGGAAATAAAAACCGTGAAGGGCGTGGGGGCATTGAAGGCGCGGGATTTTTCGCGATTGGGTTTGGAGACGTTGTACGATGTGTTGTATGACTTTCCGTTTCGTTACGACGACCTCTCGAATATTTTGCATATTGTGGAAGTGCGATCGGGACAGAAAATTACTGTGCAAGGAAGAATTGCCGCGATTGAAAACAGGAAGAGTCATGCGTCTCGACGGATGATGATTACTGAGGCAGTTGTTGAGGACGGCACGGGGACGATAAAGGCAACATGGTTTCACCAGGGTTTTCTTACAAAACTGTTGCGTCCCGGCGTTATTGTGTCGCTGGCAGGGAAGGTCGACGACAAATATGGGCTTGCTCTCGTGAATCCTGCGTATGAAGTGATCGGCAATGCGCGATCGACAACACACACGGGGCGCATTGTGCCGATTTATCGTTTGGCGGGTGCGTTGACGCAAAAAGTTCGTCGTATTGTTGCCGAGCGTGCGGTGAGTCTTGTTGGTGACATTGCAGAATGGATGCCAAGCGACATCGTGAAAGACGCGCAACTCATTCCGCTTGCGGCAGCGCTTCGTGAAATGCATTTTCCAGAGACGACGACCGCAAAAGAGAAGGCGATTCATCGTCTGAAGTTTGATGAATTCTTTTTGCATCAATTGCTCCATGCAAAGTCTCGTCGTGAATTGCAATGTCAACGAGCACCAAAAATTACGTTCAACGAGAAGATTGTGAAGGACGCTGTTGCGTCGTTGCCATTTGTGTTGACCGACGCGCAGAAGAAATCTGCGTGGGCAATTATGAAAGACATGCAGCGTACGGAGCCCATGAACCGTTTGCTCGAGGGTGACGTGGGGAGTGGAAAAACGGCCGTCGCAGCGCTTGTTGCAGTGAATGCAGCGTCTCAAGGTTGGCAGACGGCAATGCTGGCGCCAACGGAAATTCTTGCAGAGCAGCACGCAATGACGCTTGAACGACTGTTTGGAAAAACGCTCCGTATTGCGCTCTACACACGAACGAAGCGCCGTGTGAACGGGAGGGAAGTGACGAAGGAGCAACTGCTTGAGGGTTTGCGAAACGGGAAAGTTGATCTTGCGATTGGAACGCATGCGTTGCTCACCGAGCAAGTACTTTTTGATCGCCTTGGTTTGATTGTCGTCGACGAGCAGCATCGTTTTGGTGTGCGGCAACGACAGGCCTTAAAAGACAAACAGGGCGACGCCGACGGCATTCCGCACTTGCTCTCTATGACCGCGACGCCGATTCCGCGTTCGTTGGCGCTGGTGTTATATGGAGATCTCGATCGCTCATTGCTCGACGAATATCCTGCGGGGCGTAAACCTATTGCGACGTCGATTGTCGACGTCGGTCGAGAGGGTGAAGCGTACGGCGTCATGAAAAAAGAAATGGACGCAGGGCGGCAAGTATTCGTGGTGTGTCCGCTTATTGAAGAGTCGGACGCGCTTGGTGTGCAGTCGGTGAATGAAGTATATGCATATTTTGCGGAAGGGCCGTTTAAGGAATATAAAATCGCAATGCTGCACGGAAAGTTAAAGACGAAAGAAAAGGATGACGTGATGCGTGCATTTGCGCGTGGCGAATTTGACATGCTTATCGCGACGACGGTGGTGGAGGTGGGAATAGATGTGCAGAACGCGACGGTGATGTATGTGGAGGGGGCGGAGCGGTTTGGGTTGGCGCAATTGCATCAGCTGCGTGGTCGTGTAGGGCGCGGCGAACATGCGAGTGTGTGCTTTTTGCATCCGAGTGCAATGTTGTCGTTGACGGCACGGGAGCGCTTGCTTGCGTTAGTGGAAAGTCAAAATGGATTTGAACTTGCAGAGGCCGACTTGCGTTTGCGTGGGCCGGGGGATGTATTTGGGACGCGTCAAAGTGGGTTTGAGCAGTTCAAACTCGGCACCTACGCCGACATCGACGTGATTAGCATGGCAAAGGATTACGCAAAAACCATGCTTGACGACGACCCCGACCTCGCCCGTCACCCGCTTCTGCGCGACCGTATGCTCGCCTATGCGCAGGAGGTGCATTTTGAGTAATTCGTGATGAGCCTTGTCCACGACTCAGTTGCGGACACCGCTCCATTCTCGCATAAACTTTTGGTAATCACTTTTTCCTTGAAACAGATTACTGAGAATATCCATGCTGACGATAGGATCGTGTACCAGCATCAGATAGTGACTGTAGCTTGACCATGGATATGATGTGAGAAGTGCATTTGCGACATCCCAGTTTTCTATACCGCGAATCTTCCAGTCGGGGAGAAAGAGCTTGAGTGGATTGAAGTGGATATATCGCGAAATGTGTAGAAGCTGTGCGTCGCTTTTTATTGGCACAGCCTTATATTCACTTTCCCATAGCCGTCCCGTTCGCTCATTTTGACGATTAAAGTATTGAGCAAAACCAACACCCAACTTCTGCATAAAGCGTGATACCCCATTGTCTGATACTTGTTTTAGGAGAAAATGGTAATGATTTGGCATGATCGCGTAACTCATAATTTTCACTAAAGGATTCTTGCTCGGTGATGGGCGGTGCTGGAGTCTGTGGAGAACGATTCTCCTGTCGCCCGTATCATTGAAGGCGAGCATACTGCGAATGAATCGTTCGCGATCGTTGTCGTTGCCATACGTCGATCGACGATCAACGCCGCGATTATATACATGATAGTAACCATCATTGACGATTTGTTCCTTGCGCATAAAAAAGATGTTAAACAGTAAATAAAAATCTCCCAATGCGCTCATCATAATAGATGAACGTAGGGAGTACGTATTCATTTTCCTGCGAAGCACGACGGACGTCAAGTGTGGATAAGTTTGTCCACGACTCAGTTGCGGACATTACTTCAATAACTGATCGATTGTCTTGATCGTTTTTGGCGTAATGGCGTTTTTGAGTCCGAGGCGTTCGGCCTCTTTGAGGCGGCGTTCGAGGTGGGGAACGGTGCGTACTTCGCCGCCGAGGCCGAGTTCGCCAAAAATAACCGTGTCGTCAGGGATTATTTTGTTTGACATTGCCGACATGATCGCTGCGGCAACTGCAAGGTCAGCCGCCTTTTCTTTGACCTGCATGCCACCGACGACGTTGAGGTAGACATCTTGATCACCAACTTTGACGCCCGCACGTTTATTCACAATCGCGAGGAGCATTTGTAGCCGACTCGCGTCGTAGCCAGACGTGCGGCGCACAGGGTTTGGGAAAAGGCTGCGATCGATGAGTGCTTGAATTTCGACGAGAAACGGGCGTGAACCTTCCATGATGCAGGTGACAACAGACCCAGGGCAGGGGATGCGTTCGGCGAGAAATCGTGCTGAGGGATTTTCTACTGTTACCATGCCATGTTCGGTCATTTCGAATACACCGACGTCGTCCGTTGCACCAAAACGATTTTTGCTACAGCGCAAAATGCGGTACGCCGTGTCGGCATCGCCTTCGAGTGTGAGAAGTGTGTCAACGAGGTGCTCGAGCGTTTTTGGCCCTGCGATTGACCCCTCTTTTGTGACTTGTCCGATGATGAGCACGGGCACATTCGCAGTTTTTGCGTAGCTGATGAGTTCGCTCGTTGCCGCACGGACCGCTGTCGGCGTCCCCGGAAATGCATCGGCGTCCTCGACCATCATTGTTTGTATAGAGTCAACAATGAGAATGCTCGGTGACATGGTTTTCGCTGCGGCAATAATACTGCCGATTTCGACGGCTCCCGAAAACACAATTGATTGCATACCAATACCGAGGCGTTCAAATCGCATACGCACTTGCCCCTCGCTTTCTTCGCCAGAGACGTAGTATGAAGGCGTCGACGACGACATTGCCACAGCAATCTGCGCGACGAGCGTCGACTTTCCAATACCTGGTTCGCCTGCCAACAAAACAACAGCACCTGGAACAATGCCGCCACCGAGCACGCGGTCGAGTTCAGCAATATCTGTGGGGCGGTGAGTAATTTTGGTGAAGTTGGTGTTGTCGAGCGCGATCATCGCTGCGGGTGCAGCTTTTGCAGATGAAGTTTGGCGACCCGGCGTCGTACCACCTTCTGCAATAGTTCCCCAATTTCCGCATTCGGTGCAACGCCCCTGCCATTTGTTAAATTGACTGTCGCACTTGGTACAAGAAAACATATTTTACGCCCCCTTCACACTGTGGATAACTATGTCCTCGACTCAGTTGAGGACACTACCGGCACATCGTTGTTGGTCTGACGCTTTCGCTGATGGGCGTGACGCAGCAGTGGTTTTTCGCGTCCCATGTTTTGCAGAGCGCCGTCGAGTACACGGTACCGTTTGCGCCGCCAATGCGATAGCTCGAGTCGCCAAACGCCGTGTTGCACGACGACGACCCTTGCCCTGCGAGTTCAAAGTGCCACGGCTCGTTCGGAATGCGGCAAAACCCATTCGCGAACAGTGTTTGCGTCATGAGGTTTTGTAGCGTGACGTCGAATTGAAATCCTGTACCCGACCCCTCTGCCCATAAATCGGCAGCGACGTTGTTCGTATGTGTGCAATTGCGTCCGTCGCCATGGGCAACGAGCCCCGCGATAACTTCGGATTTGCTTATTCCAGAGTACGCATCGGTGAGCGTCCATTTTCCGCTCACTTTGCTTATCACTGTTTTGTCGCTTCCGTCGACATTACACGTATCAGGACTGCAGTAGCCATTTTTTGCGACACAATTCTCGTAGAAGAGCGTTGCTTGTTTTTGGATGCTACGACTTCCTGACGTTACACGAATGTTTTTCGCATTTCCAGGATTCAATGCATTACTCGCGGTGTAAAATTTTCCTGCTGCGGCCGTCAATTTCGTGAGGACATCTTTACCGATATACGTGTCCCCTGATTTCACACTAACAATGAGATGAGTGCCCCCCCCTCCTACAAGTTGCGTGACATCGTCGCCTTGCACGATAGCAATCGCAGGCATGTAGTCTGCGAAGTCTTCGAAATCGGCAGTCGCGACGTATTCGATGGTTTTTATTTTGAGAGTTGCGAATTTTACGGTGTGCGGGTCGATGAGAAACGCAATAGTATACGCCGACATGAGGAGGACCATGCCCGTTACTGCGTTCACCATACGGGTTTTTGCTTGCTTTACGGCGTCCGCATGACCGCGCGAAAGAATGTATTGGAATCCACCGACCATGAGCATGATAATGGCGACGAGTGCCATGGCGACCATGAGAAACCTGTAGAGCGCATCGACATACGATGCGAGGTAGTTTATGTTCAGATTGCCGTCGGCGTCGTAGGTAAGACCGTTTGAAAAGTCGAGTCCAGGAATGGCGACGTTGAGATTGGGAATAATCGGATTGCGCTTTTCGCCACCCTCGGTGTTGTCTTCTGTTTCTGCTACTGCCTCTTGACTTGTGATTGTACCCGCACCAACAGGTGCGTCATTCCCTTCGTTGTCCGTGCAGATGAGCGACCAGTTGACATTGCCTTTTGTTGCATATGGCGTGCACGCAGTGATGCAGCTCGACATGAGGTTGTTCGCATTTTCTTCGACGGTTCCTTCACCATTCGACAGGTCTTGATAGACACACGAACAGGTGTATGAATCCTGCATGCAATAAACCGCCGACGCATGCAGCGGTGCGAAAATGAGCAGTGCGGTGATGACGATGAGAATGCGTTTCATGGTGTGTGGGCTAGCGCGGAGCGAATTGCTCCTTCGATTTCCGATGCACTTACGGCGCCCGTGAAGCGCTCGTTGTTTATGAATATCGTTGGTGTTGCGGTTATTTGGAGTGTGATGCCTTCGTCGTAGCTTTTTTCAATGAGTGGGAGCGTTTCTTGTTTTTCGGTGCAACGGTTAAACGTGCGTTCGTTGAGCTTCAGCGATTGCGCGATGGACGTGTAGAGTTCACTCCCAAGTGACGCTTGGTTTGCAAAGAGGTACGAGTGGTACGGGAAAAATGCGTCTTGTTTTCCTGCGCAGCGCGCGGCTATTGCGGCGTTGAGTGCTTCAGGATGCACCGATGTGTTCGGCATGTCTTTCCACACTAATCGGATTTGATTTGGGAATTTTGCAATGACGTCGACAAGTGTATTTTCGACGTCTGCACAGGTGCCACATGAATAGTCGCCGAAGCTCACGATGGTGACAGGTGCATCGGCGGCGCCTACACTCGGGTCGGCAATGGTGACGGTTGGCGTGGTGATGAGTGTTGTGCTATCGGTAAATGTCACATGGTCGCCACTACCGAGCGAGAATATGAAGAATACAAAAATGATTGTGGCGACGAACACGATGGCGATAATTGCGTGCCAAAAATAGCGCATAGTGTTAGTGAAGTTTCATGGATAATAGTCGTCCTGACGCGTCCTGGAAATAGAGTGTATTGCCGTTTTCGCTGACAGTGAGGTTGAACATTGCAGTTTCGGCAGCCGCGTATCCGAGTGGCGTTGCTTTGCCGGATGGAAGGTCGATTTGGTAGAGCGTGTCGGGTGATGTCACTAAACTATGATTGTCGCCAGAGCCATCTGCCACTATTCGTGGCACAGCGCAATAGATCGTTGACGCCGATGCGAACGTGCATTTCTCGACCCATGTTTCAGGGCCGAGGTGTAAGCGAATGCCACCGTGACGGTCGCCGCGGCTATCGGTGTACCAAAGCGATGGACGGTAATTGTTGCTTGCGTCGGAAACCGAGTACAAAATATTTGTGCCGTCGGGCGACCAGATCGCGCTGAAATTTGCACCAACAACGGTGACGCTTCCGACTGCATCGCCTGTTTGTCCGATGAGGTAGAGTTGGTTTTGGTCGAACGACTGCGTGTAGCCTGTCGCCGAGAATGCAACGACGTTGCCTGATGGAGAAAGATTGACGTCGACCTTGTCGTCGTTCTCGCCGAGCGCCGCGATGACGTCAGTGTGTGAACCGTCGGTCGCGGTTATGACGAGCGAGCGGTTCGACGCGTCGTTCCCAATGCTCTTTGTTGCGATCTCGCTGCCATCCTCGCTAAATGAAAAGTCTTCCCAGTGCGACGGGAGCGTCGTTTGCTTTGCCGATATGAAGTCGTACACAACATTGCTCCCGTCTGGGAATTCTATAACCGCGGCAGTCGCGTTGTTTGCGATGGTCACGTTCTCGGCGTTCGGAAAACGCGCCTGCGACAACAGCGTGACGTCGCCATGACTGTTGATTGTGTAAAAATGACCATCGGCAGGGTCGTAATAGGCCAATGTGCCGTCGCGCGTCATTGTGGGACTCACAATTTCTGTATTCGTAAGGAGTAGTGTCGCCGTTGCGGCTCCGCCTTCTGCAATTTGCGAAATGGGGAGTGCACCTGTGCCCGTTGTTCCATCTGCCGACGTTGGTGTTTCGCCTGTCCCTCCCGTTGCGTCGCCTGAACCCGTGAGGTTGCTCGCGGTTTCTTGCTCTTCGGGTGTCGTGGTGACGCTTGGCGCTTTGCGTAAAAATGCGAAGTAGAGCGCGATGCCAATAAGCACAGCGACACAGAGAAACAATGCAAGGCGGAAGAGTATTTTTATACGGTCAGACATAGATTCAATCATTGCTCTTGGCTATCTGCCAAATGTGATTTCTGCCCATGCCCGAATGCCAAGCATGGGATTTGTGACAATTTCATAGCCGATAACGATGAACATGACGAATACGCCGAGGATAAAAAACACCCAGAAATACAAGAAAACGGCGTCGACGAGTTGACCCCAGCCGTGCATGCTTCGAAGATCGAATTTTTGCGGCAACATTCTGCCAAGCGTGCCGCCGTTGATTTTTTCATTGAACGCGGGGAATATCGTTAACAGTAATTGATACATGCTGCCGAGCCAGCCGAATGCGAGCATGACGCCGCCGTCTGCGGGCAGCATATCAATCGTACCGCTCCCCTGAAACACGGAACCCCACACGGCTTCGTTTGCGAATTGCTCACCTTCGCTTCGTTCGCTCGCTCCTGTGACGGTGACGCTACTACGTCCCGCTACTCGTCTGTTTGCAGGCATCTGAAGTTCATAGCTCGCTTCGTTATCTTCTGACGACCTTGCAGGAAATTCGGGAAGCCGTTGTCGTGTTGCCGACGCGATGCGTGCACGTTGTTGCGCTGCGGCGAATCGGTTTCCTTGCGGCAGCGTTGCTTCCGCGATCATAAATTTTTGATTGTTCGCGGGGTACTCTTGATTGTTCGCAGACGCGGGGGCTTCACTAGTTTCTGACAATCGCGCTCTTTGGAGCACCACGCGATTACGCAAAAATTCCCCCCGTGCAATAGCAGGATCGAACGCGGGGAGTCCTCGTGTTGCGGCCAAAGCCATATCGCGTTTCAGTATATCACAAAACGCCCTGCTCAGGCGTTTTGTTTTACACGTTTTTTGTGCATGCGCGTTACGCGGAATATTCCATTGCTTTCCGTGACGACAACCTCGCGCGGTAGTTTTGATGTGGTAAGCATGAGGTCGGCAATGGGGTGTTCGATGTGTTCTTCAATGATGCGACGAACGTCACGAGCACCGTATTTTTCGGTGACGGTGTGCGCAACGGCGTTGGCGATGTGTTTCGTGGCGCACAATGTGACGCCAAGTGTGGCAAGGCGTTTCGCAGTATCGGCAAGCGCGATGCGTGCGATGAGGGTGAAGTCATCGAATTCGAGTGGGCGGAATAGGCAGGTGTGGTCGATACGATTGAGAAGCTCGGGGCGGAAATGGTCTTCGAGGAGCAAACGAATATCGTCGCGGAATTGCGCACTCGATACGGTTTGGTCGCTCACAAAACCGAGGCCATGTTGGTGGAAGCGTTCGCGCCCTGCATTTGTGGTCATGACGATAACTGCATTGCGGAAAGAGACGCTGCGCCCCGTTGCGTCGGTCAATACGCCGTCGTCAAGAATTTGGAGGAGCAAGTTATGGACGTCGCCATGTGCTTTTTCGAGTTCATCGAAGAGAATAACCGAGTGAGGGCGTGCGAGAACGGCATCGGTGAGTTTTGCGCCTTCGCGAAACCCGACGTAGCCCGCAGGAGAGCCGATGAGTTTGCTCACGGAAAAACTTTCTCCGAATTCGGACATGTCGAAACGCACGAGCGCGTTCGGGTCGTCGAAGACTTCGGCAGCAATCGCGCGTGCAAGTTCGGTTTTTCCCACGCCCGATGGCCCGACGAAGAGGAACGACGCGAGCGGACGTTTGGGCTGCGCCAATCCGAGGCGGGCGCGTTGCAGTGCTGCGGCAACACGAGTCACGGCGTCGTGTTGACCAACAACGCGCGCCGAAAGTCGCTCGGCAAGCGTACGGAGTGCGGCGGATTCATTCGCGGAAAGTCGTGACACGGGAATGCCGGTCATGTGTGCGACGGCAGCATTGATACGTGCACGGTCGAGCACAAGCGGTGCGCTCGTTGGTGCCTGTTTCTTGAGCGCGCCGTGTTCTTTTCGGAGTGCAGTCTCTTCGGTTTTGCAGGCAAGTGCTTCGGAAAAGCGTTCTTCAAAAACGGCCGCAGCTTTTCGCATGCGCAGTGTGTCGAGACATGCGGCAATGTCACGAAGTTGTGCGGCATGTTGCGCATGGCGTTTACCGTACACTGCTGCCGATCCTGCTTCATCTAAAATGTCGATTGCCTTGTCGGGAAAATGTTTTCCGTGCATGTAGCGTTCAGAAAGTGTGAGCGCAGCCTCGATCGCGTCTTTCGTAAAACGTACGCCGTGGTACTTTTCGTATGCGGGCTGAATGCCAAAAAGTATCGTGCGCGTTTCGGCGAGTGTTGGTTCGTTGACGGTAATTTTTTGGAATCGTCGTTCGAGCGCAGCGTCGGGTTCTATTTCTTTTTTATATTCGGCAGGCGTTGTTGCGCCAATGCAGCGCAATTCACCACGCGCAAGTGCAGGCTTCAAAATGTTTGCCGCGTCGAGCGATCCCGATGCCGCGCCTGCACCAACCACGGTATGCATTTCGTCGATAAACAAAACGATGTCGGGATGATCGTAGATTTCGTCCAAGATATGCTGGAGTCGCTGCTCAAAGTCGCCACGATACATCGTTCCCGCGACAAGTGTCGCCATATCGAGGCGGAAAATGCGTTTGTTTTTGAGCGCGTCAGGAACCTTACCGTCGACGATTGCTTTTGCAAGCCCTTCCACGATCGCGGTTTTACCAACGCCTGTTTCGCCTACAAGCACAGGATTATTTTTTGTTCGACGTAACAAAACGTGCGCAAGCCGTGCGACTTCGTGTTCGCGACCAATGAGCGGGTCGATGCGTGCGGCTACTTCGCGTGTCGTTAGTTCGGTTGTAAAAAAGTCGAGCGCAGGAGTTTTCTTCGTTTCCACGTTGCACTCTTTGCATTCGGTGTCGTCGGAGTGCGTGTGCGGTGTGGTTTCTTCGTCGACGTGAACGTTCGGGAACGACGTCGTCGTGCGAAACACCGCCTGCAAATTTTGTACGAGATTTCTTTCGCGTATGCCGCTGTCGTGGAAAAATGCACGGATATTTTTCTGTGCGAGCTGCAAAAGTCCTGCGAGCAAGTGTTCGGTGCCGACGTGGTGGTGTTCGTGCATGCTTGCCGTCAACACCGCTTTTTCTATCGCGGTTTTCGCGTCATTCGACAGGAGCGGCGTTTTGTCATTTACGGTGAGTGGAGAAAATGAAGTCTTTCCTGCAGCCACTTTTGCGAATATACGCAATGCCTCTTCCTTCACTCCCGCCTTTGCAAGAACCTCCGCGCCAATACTGCCGCGTTCCGTGCCAAGCGACCACAATAATTCTCGCAGCCCGATTTCTTCGCCGCCATGCTCCACGACAAGACACAACGCTCGTGTGAGCACACTTTTTAAGTGCGATGTAAATTTATCCGTCAATTCCATATGTAAATTCTCTCTACGTCTTGTCGCCAATACAGACTGATGTACTATGTGCATGCTACGTTTTTCAGTCATGACTGTCAAAGGAAATTATGTCTATTCGCGGGAAAAAACTTGTTGCGTTTGATCTTGATGGCACACTCACGGAAAGTAAGATGCCGATGGACGCCGAGATGGCGGACCTGCTTGACCAATTGTTGCACCATGTGATGGTCGCAATTATTTCAGGAGGTGCGTACATGCAGTTTGAGCGCCAACTTGCAGTTTTGAAATCTGGACCAGAAGAATTGCGAAAACTTTTTTTCTTTCCTACGACCGGTACACGGTTTTTTCGTTACGAAAATGACTGGAAACAGATTTATGCAGATGAGCTGACGGAAGATGAACGTACGAAAATTAAAGATGCGTTCGAAAAGGCGTTTGTCGACGTACATTATGCGCATCCGAAAAAAGTATACGGCGAGGTTGTCGAAGATAGAGGAACACAGATAACGTTTTCCGCCGTTGGTCAAGATGCGCCAATCGAGGCAAAGAAATTATGGAAGGCGACGCAGGATCGGCGTGCAGAAATTGTGCAGGCGCTTGAAAAATATATTCCTGATTTTGAAGTCAAGATGCCCGGGCTTTCGTCGATTGATGTCACACGAAAAGGGGTGGATAAAGCCTACGGGATTCAGAAAATTGAGGAACTCCTTGGTGTGGTCGTACCGGAGATAGTGTTTGTTGGTGATGCGTTGTACGAGGGCGGGAATGATCATGCGGTTATTCGGACCGGTGTCGAGACTGTTGCGGTGGAGAATGCAGAAGAAACAAAAATGTTGTTGCGCGGGTGGCTCGCTGAATTTACTGCATAGTGCAATTGCCCCTGCTGCATGGGGGGTGTAGAATGGGATAACTATGGCTTCTGATCTCACAAAACAGGATCTCATTGATGCACTTCGTGGTTTGGCCACGAAAGAAGATCTGCTTCGATTTGCTACGAAGCAGGATCTTTTGGCGATACGTGAGGAAATGGCGACGAGTTTTTCATCGGTTCGTGAGGAAATGGAGACGAGTTTTTCATCGGTTCGTGAGGAAATGGAGAAAAATCACGGTGAGGTGCTGCAAATCATCAACACGCTTTCGTCAAGTACCGATGCGGGATTTGCTCATATGCATGAAGTTATGGCGACGAAAGAGTATGTGGATAAACGTATCACCCAGTCCGAGCACGCAATAAAAGATTTTGTAGATCGTCGTGCGAGCAAAATCGAAGATGAACTCTCTGCTCCGCTAAGGGCGGTCGACGAGAAAGACACCGCACTCATCACGCATCTCGGTAATAAAAAAGTTATTGCAAAGCCCGACGTTGCGGCTATCGTCGCGCTGTCTCCATTTGCCGCACGGTAGTCGTCGCGTATGTTTTCTGTCCTCTTATTTCTCGTCATTCTTTCTGTCCTCGTGTTGGCGCACGAAGCAGGGCATTATGTTGCGGCACGGATTGCGAAGGTGAAAGTTGAAGAATTCGGACTGGGCTTCCCGCCGCGTATTTTTTCGTGGAAAAATAAAAATGGGATGACGTGGAGTCTGAACGCCATTCCGCTCGGCGGGTTTGTAAAGCTGAAAGGTGAAAGTGGCGATGAGCGTGCGGCGCATGACAGTTTTGCGCGGCAGTCGCTTGCAAAGCGTTTTTTTGTGCTTGTGGCAGGTGTCGGCATGAATCTTGTTACCGCAGCAGTTATTTTTGGTGTGGGATTCGTGATTGGCATGCCGACTATTGTCGACGGCGGCATTGCGGGCGGCACGGTGAGCAATCAGGATATTCGTGTTATCGAAGTGTTGCCCGATTCTCCTGCGTCGCAGGCAGGCATTCTTGTGGGTGACAAACTTGTTGGCATTGACGGCGTCGCGTACACGTCGAGCACCGCAGCACGAGACGCACTTTCACTTAGTGCACCACACACGGTAACATTTGCGCGTGGCGACGTGGAAGTCGTCGCGACGCTCGATCCTACGTTCATCCCCTCGCTCAATCGCGCCGTTGTCGGCCTCGGTCTTGTCGAGACGGGCACGGTGCGGTTCCCATGGTATGCGGCACCGTTCATGGGCATACGTGCTGCGGCGTCGTCGACATGGCAAGTGCTTTCTGCTTTTGGCGTATTGCTTGCAAGCCCATTCACACACGCAAATATTGGCGCAGAAGTTTCTGGCCCGATCGGCATTGCCGTCCTTACGGGTGAAGTCGCAAAACTCGGCATTGCCCATGTACTGCAATTCGCCGCCATGCTTTCCATTAACCTCGCGATCATCAACATTCTTCCTATACCCGCTCTTGACGGCGGCCGTGTGGCGTTCCTCGCTCTCGAAGCGATTCGCCGAAAACCCACGACGCCGCGCGTGGAACAAATGGTGCATGCCGCAGGCTTCGCGGTGTTGCTCTTGCTCATTGTTGTGGTAACGTTGAAAGATATTGTGGGGCTGTTCTCTTAGCGTATGAAAGACGAACTCGAAAAACTCGTTGTCGACCTGACTGCTGCGCTTTCTTCGGTGCACGACACTGCGGCACTCGAAGTAGTGCGCGTAGAATATGTCGGTCGAAAAGGCAGGCTCGCCGAACTCATGAAGGGGCTGGCGGCGCTTTCTGTTGACGAGAAAAAAGTTATTGGTCAAATTGCAAACAGCGTGAAGGCGCGCGTCGAAGCGGAATTTGCGCGAGTTGAAAAAATGATTGCTGACGCCGACGTCAAAGCGCGAATGACGCGCGAATGGCTCGACGTTACGCTTCCGGGAGCGGCGCCAAGTGTCGGGCATCTTCACTTGGTGTCGCAAGCAATAGAAGACATTACGGATATTTTTCGGCGGCTTGGTTTTGTACGCGCTCGGCACCCAGAAATCGACGGCGATTATTACGCGTTTGAGGCGTTGAACATGCCGAAGGATCATCCTGCACGAGATGAATGGGAAACGTTTTTTATACGCGACTCTCACAGTGCGGAAGTGATGCAGGGGCAAAAGGGGAAAATGGTGTTGACGCCACACACGAGCAACGGGCAAGTACGAGAAATGGAGAAGGGCGTGTTGCCGATTCGTATGATCAGTATCGGAAAGTGCTATCGACGACAGTCGACGGCGCGACATTCGCCGATGTTTCACCAGTTCGAAGGTTTGGTCATTGATAAAAAGTCTTCGGTAACGGAATTGAAGGGCGTGTGCGAATATTTTGCAAAGAGTTATTTTGGTGCCGACCGCACAACGCGGTTGCGCCCATATCACTTTCGTTTTACGGAGCCAAGTTTTGAGTTGGATATTTCGTGCGGCATTTGTAAGGGCGTAGGAAGCGTTGGTGGTGTTAAGTGTAAATTGTGCAAAGAGGGCTGGCTTGAGTTGGGCGGTGCGGGCATGGTGCACCCGAACGTCATTAAGGCGGGAGGCCTCGATCCTGACGTGTACGCAGGATTCGCTTTTGGCTGGGGCGTTGAACGCACGATGATGATGCGTGCAGGCGTAAACATCGACGATATTCGCATTTTGTACAGAAATGACTTGCGATTCATTCGGCAGTTTTAGTTATGAACAATTTCTCCCACATAACATACTCCGTTCCTTGTGAAGCCCCGCAGCCGCAGTCCGTACACAAGGCCTCGGCTTACGCCGGCCACGGACTGACGGGCGGCGCCTCACGACGTCACGAAGTATGTTATGTGGGAGAAATCAGTGATTATGAATAATTTCGCTTCCTACAATTGGCTGAAAGAATATTGTAAAACGACATTGTCGCCAGAGGATTTTAGTAGTGAGATAAGTTTGCGTTCGATGTCGGTCGAAAAAGTTGACCATGTGAGTGAGCGTTTTGCACACATCATCGTCGGCTTGGTGAACGAGGTGCGCCCGCATCCCAATGCTGACAAATTGCGGATTGCAACGGTGAGTATGGGGAGCGCGGCAGTGGAAATCGTGTGCGGCGGCACGAATCTTGTAGAGGGAATGAAGGTCGCACTTGCGCTTCCAGGATCGACGGTCATCGGCCACGATGGGCAACGTGTGACGCTCGCCGTGAACACGATTCGTGGCGTAGAAAGTCCGGGAATGTTGTGCGGGCCTGACGAACTTGGTTTTGGTGCCCTTAAAAAAGGCGCACATGAAATTTGGGATTTAGGTGCGGTGACCGATGCAAAGGCGGGTACGCCACTCGCCGAGGCGCTCGGCATCGACGACGTCATGTTCGATGTTGAGATTACGACCAACCGCCCCGACGCAATGGGTATTGTGGGTTTGGCGCGCGAAGCAGGTGCGGCGTGTGGCGCACCGTTTGCATGGCAGCCACCCATTTTTCCTGTCGCTGCGAATGACATTCCGTTTACGGTCGCGATTGAAGACGCGTCGCGCTGTTTGCGTCAAATGGCGGTTGTCATCGACGGTGTCACGGTCGCACCATCGCCATGGTGGCTGCAGGCACGACTGTTGTTGGCAGGTTTGCGACCGATTAACAACATTGTCGACATTACAAATTACGTCATGCTCGAGTACGCCCAACCGCTTCACGCATTTGATTATAAAAAATTGGATGGTGCAGAAATTCGCGTGCGGCAGGGAAGGGCGGGAGAAAAATTGGTTGCACTCAACGGGAAGGAATATGACGTTGAGGGTGTGCTTGTGCTTGCCGATGCAGTGAAGCCGCTCGACATTGCGGGGATTATGGGAGGCGAGCATACAGGCACGACGTCAGAAACGACCACCGTCGTACTTTCGGCGTCGGCGTTCGACCATGTGGCGCTTCGCCGAACGTCGCGTGCGCTTCATCTGCAAAGCGACGCGCAACTTTTGTTCGAAAAAGGTTTGTCGACGGAAGCGCCGCCGTTTGCGTTGGCTCGTGCCGTTGAACTTATTGCAAAAATTGCGGGCGGTCGCGTGGCGAGCCCCGTGTGCGATGAACGTGTTTCGCCGTATGTACCGATCGTGTTGACGTGCAACCCGCAAAAAATTCGTGAGCGTATTGGCATCGACATTTCCGACGTACGCATTCTAGAAATTTTGACGCAACTTGGATTTGCCGTTGATCAATTGCATGGAGCGTGGAGTGTCATCGTTCCGTGGTGGCGCGATCATGATATTGAGGACGCGATCGATCTTTCTGAAGAAGTCGCGCGCATTTACGGTTATCACGAACTACCCGCAATACTCCCGAGTGGAGTTCCTCCTACAACACCTGAAGACGCAACACTTGTGTGGGAGCGTTGGTGTAAGCGGTTTTTTGCAGGTGCAGGGTACGACGAATTTTTCAGCAACTCGTTTGTGAGTGCTGACGACCTCGCGCGGTACGGTGAAGACGCTGCGCAGTCGTATGCATTGTTGAATCCGCTCGCAAGTGATTTGTCGCACATGCGAATGTCGCTCATGCCGTCGATATTGCGTGCGGTAGAGTCAAATCAAGGGCATATCGCGTCGGCGAAGTTTTTCGAGTTGTCGCGTGTGTACATTCCTCACGGCAATGACATGCCCGAAGAGCGCATGCAGCTTGTGCTCGGCGAATATGGGCACGACGACGTGGAAAAAGCATTCATGCGTACGCGCGGCGTGCTCGATGTGTTTGCTGCGCGAACCGGTCTTTCGTTGACGCTGCTTCGCGACGAAACTGATGCGCGGTGGCACCCTTCGCGCACGGCGAAAATTATGCACGGCGAGGTGTGTGTGGGGCGCATCGGAGAAATCGCTTTTGCAACGCAAATTGCATTCGGCATTAATCGGCGCGTTATGGTGCTCGCCCTCGACCTCGAGACACTTTTTTCGTCCATGCATCTCACGCATCGGTATGTTCCCGTGTCTGAATTCCCTTCTGTTGTTCGCGACCTTTCGATTATCCTCGACGAACGAGCGACGTTCGACGACATTGTGCGATGCGCGAAGAACGACATTGTTGCGAGCGCAGCACTTGTCGATGTGTATCGCGGTGCGGGCGTTCCCGAAGGAAAAAAGAGCATGACGGTGTCATTCACCATGCAAGTAGAGAGAACGTTGACGTCAGAAGAAGCAGACACCGCGCTCGCGGTGATTAGTGAGAAGCTTGTTTCCGAATTATCGGGTATACTCCGTTCATAATAAGTGAATCCACTATGCTCGAATCCACGGACATCCTGTACATCGTTCTCGCTTTTTGTGTGTTGTGGTTTACGGCGTTTTTGTGCTGGCTCATGTACCAAGCGGTGTCGATTGTTCGTCATGCACATGACGTTCTCGAAATGGTCGAACGAAAAATTGACTTGCTTGAACGCTCAGTGACAGGAATAAAAGCGAAGTTTGAATCTGGAACTGCGATTTTCGTAACTCTTGCCGACGGCCTCCGCCGTGTTGTCGATTTAGTTCGCAAAGATAGACGCGAAGAATAAAATCGCAGAATAAAAATCCGCTTTGTCAAGCAAAAAGTGGATAACTATGTCCACGACTCAGTTGCGGACATAACGCAAACCCGAAAATCTGTTACCATGCGAGCGTATCGTCGTCGTATGGATCCGAAGAATTTTGTTTATCTCCACAATCATTCGCATTACTCGCTTTTGGAGGCGCTGCCGAAGCCGAAAAGCCTCGTGAAACGCGCGAAAGAGCTGGGAATGTCGACATTGGCGTTGACGGACAACGGGGCGCTGTATGGTGCGGTCGAGTTTTTTAAGGCGTGTAAAGATGCCGAAATGAAGCCCATTCTTGGCATGGACACCTACGTTGCGCCGTACCGCATGACCGATCGCCGACCGCGTGTCGACGAACGGGCGTTGCGACTCGTGCTCCTCGCCGAGAATGACGAAGGCTACCGTAATCTTCTTCGTATTACGACTGCGGGGTTTCTTGATGGTTTTTATTACAAGCCGCGCGTTGACAAAGAATTTTTGCGGGAGCATGCACGGGGGTTGATTGCACTTTCGGGGAGTGTGAGCAACGACATCGCCTTGGCGCTCCTATCCGATGACGTCGACAAAGCGAAGATGCTTGTTGCGAGCTATCAAGATATTTTTGGAAAAGAAAATTTTTATCTTGAACTCATTCACCACCCCGACATGCAGCGCCAGCTTGAGGTGAACGAGGCATACAAAAAATTATCGGCGGAAACAGGTGTACCGCTTGTGGCAACACGCAACGTATTTTACCTCGACCCCGATGACCGCGAGGGGTATGAGGCGCAGTTGTGCATTATGCGTGGAAGGACGCTCGAAGAATTTCGTCGCACGTCTACCGACGACGTTGACTTGTCGTTTGGTACGCCCGAGGAGATTTGCACATATTTTGCCGACGTTCCCGACGCGCTCGAAAATACTGCGAAGATCGCCGAGCGGTGCACGTTTACCATGGAGCTTGGAAAAAACTTTCTTCCTGTCTTTCCGCTTCCTCCGGGAAAAACGGACAATGAATATTTTCATGAGTTGTGTATCGCGGGTTTGAAGGAGCGTTACGCCGACCCCATTCCTGTCGACGTCATGGAGCGATTCGATTTTGAGTACGCGACTATTGAAAAGATGGGATTTGCATCGTACTTTCTTATCGTGCAGGACTACATCAATTGGGCAAAAAACAACGGCGTGCTCGTAGGGCCCGGCCGTGGAAGTGCAGCGGGAAGTATTGTGGCGTATGCGCTACGCATTACCGACATCGAGCCGTTACGTTATGGATTGCTTTTTGAGCGGTTTCTTAACCCCGACCGTGCGTCGCTCCCTGACATTGACACCGACTTTGCCGACCGCGGCCGTGGAAAAGTCCTCGAATACATCGCACAAAAATACGGCGCTGACCATTGTGCAGGCATTATCACGTTTGGAACCCTCATGCCTCGTGCTGCGGTTCGCGACGCCGCGCGTGTGCTCGGCCTCACGTTTCAAGAGGCCGACGTTATTGCAAAGGCTGTACCGCCGCCTGTGCAAGGGCGCCACACGCCACTCAAAGAGGCGATTGTGGAGTCGCCCGACTTGCGGCGTATTGTTGACGGTGACCCGATCGCGCGACGCGTTGTCGACCTCGCCATGAAGCTTGAGGGCAACCCTCGCCACGCCTCGCAGCACGCATGCGGCATTGTGATTGGTGACAAGCCGCTTGTTGAGCGTGTGCCCCTCCAGAAAGGTCAACATGAAGACATGGCGTTCATTACGCAATATTCGCTTAATTCCGCCGAGGCTGCGGGTCTCGTGAAGATGGACTTTCTCGGATTGTCGAACCTCACCGTCATTGAAGACGCACTCGAAATTGTGCGCGCCGTTCACGGTGTCACTATCGACATCGAGAATGTTCCGTTAGACGACAAAAAAACATTTGCGCTTCTCGGCCGTGGTGATACGACGGGCGTATTTCAGCTGGAAAGTGATGGCATGAAGCGCTACATTCGCGACCTGAAGCCGACGATGTTTGAAGACATTATTGCAATGGTGTCGCTGTATCGCCCAGGGCCAATGCAGTTTATTGAAAGTTTTATTAGTCGCAAACATGGCCGTGAAGCGGTTGCGTACGAACACCCACTTATGGAACGGGCGTTTAAAGAAACGTACGGTATTCCCGTATATCAAGAGCAGGTCATGCAGGTGAGCAAAGACGTTGCAGGTTTTACGGGCGGTGAAGCAGACACGCTTCGTAAGGCGATGGGAAAAAAGATTGCCGAGCTCATGGCGAAGATGAAAACAAAATTTATCGACGGCGCAGTGAAAAACGGCGTGCGCGCAACTGTTGCAGAAAAGATTTTTCAAAAGTTGGAAGACTTTGCCGCATATGGGTTCAATAAGTCTCATGCTGCGTGCTATGCAATGATTGCGTACCGCACGGCGTATCTCAAGGCCTACTACCCGGCAGAATTCATGTGTGCCCTCATGAATAGTGATTCGGGTAATCTCGATCGTATTACTATCGAAGTTGCTGAATGTAGTCGTATGGGGCACGTGGTGTTACCGCCTGACGTCAACGAATCATTCCCTGGATTTGCTGTGGTACCGGATACAAAAAACATTCGTTGGGGTTTGCAAGCGATTAAAAATGTCGGCACAGAGATTGCAGAGATTATCGTTCGTGAGCGTAAGCAAGGCGGAGAGTTTGTCGACCTTCCCGATTTTTTGGGGCGCATCCATGCAAACACATTTAACAAAAAAACGCTTGAGGCGCTTATAAAAACCGGTGCGCTCGATCGTTTTGACGACCGTGCAAAACTTTTCACGAACCTTGACCAGCTGCTGTTGTACAACAAGCACATCAACGCATCACGTGAACAAAACCAAGTGACACTTTTCGATCTTTCGCCAACGATGGTGACGGAGAAGATTGTGTTGCGCCCGTCCGAAAATATTTCACGGAGCACCATACTTGGGTGGGAAAAAGAATTACTGGGCTTGTATGTCAGTATGCATCCTGGAGTTCTTTTTGCCGATGCATTTTTGGGTCGTGTCAAAACATGCGCGGAAATTGCTACAATGGACGACGATGTTTTTGTGTCGACTGCAGGAGTTATTGGGAGCGTGAAACAGATTTTCACAAAAAAGAAAAACGATGCAATGGCGTTTGTGCGACTCGAAGATAGCTCGGGAAGCATTGAGATGGTCGTGTTTCCGAAAGTGTATGCGCAGATTAAGGAGAAGCTGTTGCCGGATACGCTTGTGCTTGTGAAGGGTAAGGTTTCGGTGCGCGAAGGTCGTGAAGACGCCGAGGGGAATGTGACGAATGAACATTCGGTGTTGTGCGACGCTATCGTGCCATTTCGCGAGGAAGATGTGCCGCGCATTGGTGCAATGTTGCAACAGGATATGTGGCCGGAAGAAGGAGGTCCGGCGAAGCCGGATCCGGCTTCGCCAGAAAAGAGAAAAGTGGGAAGTATCGAAGACGGTATTATGATCACGGCACCAGAAATGCCGTCGCAAGAGATGATTGGGAAGTTGCGCGAAATATTCCAGGCAGCACCGGGGAGGGAGCGGGTGTACCTCCTTGTACAGTCGGGCGGGAAATTGCAAACCATCGCAACCGAGTATTCCGTGAAACGCTCGCAAGACCTTCTTGTCCGCATTTCTGCAATTGTCGGTGCAGAGAATGTGCGGTAGCGTCGCGGGCGCCTAGGCATTCGGGACGCGGTATTTTTTTGACAAAACGCCCATTTTTTGTTATAAAATAAGGGTTGATCCTCTTGTTGGATTGACCGTTTCTCGAGCGTTTTGAGATGTTTTTCAAGAAAAAGGAGGACTAGCCGATGTCTCAACCATTGTTCTCGTCCGTAACACTGGACGATCCAAAGGGTATCAAGTGTTCTACCATGTTCCGTGAGGTCTATAACGGAATGGAGTTGAATGACGATCGCGCACAGCTCGTTAATGAGCGGGGAGGAGAGTTCAAGGCAGGAGTGCGCGAGCTTCTTGCACGGCTTTCCGCGGTCGGGAAGATGTTTAACATCACTCACCAGATTGAGCAGCTTATCGCGCTCAATTTCCAAACAGGGTGCAGCCCGAGCGGCATGAGTGCCGAGGATTATCGCAAGCTCTGGCCAACGTCTGTCGTGCAACCCGTGGAGTACGCGGGTCGTCTCGACCTACCACTCCTTGTCGATACGACGATCCCGCTCAATCGACTCGTAGTGCTGAACCACAATGTTGTGGAGCACATCAATCTTTTATCCTGTAGGGATATGGTCAATGCACCATGTCACGCAAGTGGTGCAATGTGTACCCGCTACATTGCGTGGGTGCAGACTCATCGCTGGCTCGGACGAAAGGTTGCCGATGTTCGTAAGGAGATGGCCGCAGACGAAGTGGGACTCGTGATTGTGGAAGGGCTGCATCTTCCGGGGCAATGCGAATCTCTGCTCCGAAAGCAGGGTGTTGACATCCCTGGCTCGCGCTGCGGCGAGGCCTACGCGCCGTGCGTCGACTGGTTCGACGATGTTCGGCCGCGCGTTTGCGCCAGCCTCGTCGAGTATGCCAATGCGTTCTATGGTTCTGCATCCCGTGGGACTACTGTGGTGCCTGTGACCTGGTAGCCTGAAACCTTGATGCCCGCAACTTTGTTGCGGGCATCTTTGTATTCTGAAAACTTTTGCGTATCGCCGCCATGGTGTCAAAGAAAAATGCACAACTCTCTCCGCACAACATACTTTCGTTGTCATCCTCATAAAAATAGGGATCCATGTTGATGCTGTCTGGATTCCCGCCTACGCGGGAATGACAGAAATTGGGAATATGTTGTGGGGGAAGAGGTATAGAAAAATGTGCTATAATGCCCTCGTATGGTAAAAAGCGTGCCCAAAAAGGGTGGGGCAGGGAAGAAGCCGTTATCCCGAAGTTTGCGAATGTATCAACGCATTGCGGTTGCATTTGTTGTAGGAACGCTTGGGCTTTTGATTGTCGTTCTCTACCTATCCATTTCTCGCGCTACAATTCATATTGTTCCTAAAGCAAAAACCGTCGATGTTACTGTTCCTGTGCATGTTGTGCCGAATCCGACTGAAGAAGGCGATATGACGGGTGTTGTTGTTGAACAAACGTTTACGAAGGCACAGTCGTTTGCGTTGCCGAGCGAGGGTGGGACGCCTGTCGAACAAAAGGCGGGTGGTATGGTGACGCTCATTAACAAAACCAACGCACCGCAAACGCTCGTTGCGACAACGCGACTTTTGTCGGAGGAAGGTGTGCTTTTCCGTATTGATAATTACGTCACTATTCCTGCAAACGGTCAGCTCGACACTACGGTGCATGCCGACGTCACAGGACTTTCGGGCGAAGTGCCGCCTACGCAGTTCACTATTCCCGGATTGCCCACGTCGCAGCAAAAAGACATTTATGCAGTGAGTGTTGACGCGATGACGGGTGGGGTGAGTTACGTCCGTACATTGTCGGAACAAGACTTGAACGACGCGGTGACGTCGCTTACCGACAGTATGATTTTGGACAGCAAAGCGACGCTTGCTGCAGGCGTCGATCGTGCGATTTTTCCAGGCGAAGCATATGTGAGCGACGTTCTTGAGCGTAAAAGTGACACGCAACCCGGAAGCGAGGCGGGGAGTTTTACCGTATCGCTCACTGTGCATGTCGCAGCGGTGTATTACGACCCTGCGATTCTCACCACCTACGCACAACAAAAACTCGCCGCACAGTTGCCGAGCGAGTACGCTATGGTGACAATGAATACCGAAAGCATGCAGGTTTCCGTCGACTCTGCTGAAAAGTCGAAAGGTACGGCGACACTTTCGGTGTATCTTGACGGCGTTGGTGCGATTTCGGCAGGCGCAGACGCATTTCGCAAAGAGCGTTTCCTTGGCCGTTCGGCACAAGAAGTGATGACGCTGCTCTCTGTTTCGGATGCGATTGCCAGCTCGAGTGTCACTTTCACACCGTTTTGGCTCAAACGAGTTCCTACGCTTCGTGACCACATCGTTGTTGACATAGAAGAGCCTGCTTCGTAATATGAACAAAGTTGGAGTGTCGATTTTTGTATTTTTTTATGCAGCCAGAACAACTTGAACATCTTCGCCACTCTCTCGCACACCTTTTAGCCGCTGCGGTCTTGGAGCTGTACCCCGACGCACAGCGGACGATTGGTCCTGCGATTGACGATGGGTTTTATTATGACTTCAATTTTTCGTCGCCCGTGTCGGAAGACGATTTGCCAAAAATTGAAGCGAAGATGCGTGAACTCATGCCCACGTTCACCGCGTTTCAGAGGGACGAAGTTGACGCGAATGCGGCACGAGAAGCGTTCGACGGAAACAAATACAAAATTGAACTTATCGATGAGTTTAGCAAAGATGGTCAAACGTTGACGTTGTACCGATCGGGGAACTACGTCGACCTTTGTCGCGGCGGTCATGCGGAGCGCCTCGATAACGTCGACCCCGAATGCTTTACGCTCACAAAAATTGCAGGCGCATATTGGCGTGGTGACGAACACAACGATCAGCTCACGCGTATTTATGCTGTAGCGTTTGCGACAAAGGCCGAACGTGATGCGCATTTGGCCATGCTCGAAGAAGCGAAGAAGCGCGATCATCGCAAGCTTGGCAAAGAGCTTGGATTGTTTACGCTTATCGAAGAAATTGGTGGGGGGTTACCGCTCTTTTATCCAAAAGGCGCCATTCTTCGACGTACGATCGAAAATCTCATTACAAACATGCAAGAGAGTCGGGGCTACACGCCGATTTGGATTCCGCACATCACCAAGGGAAAACTCTATGAGATGTCTGGGCATTTGCAAAAGTATGATGCGATGTATCCGCCCATGGTGTTGAAAGGTGAGGACAATTACTACTTGAAGCCAATGAATTGTCCGCATTTCATGATGCTGTATAAAACGTTAGCGCATTCCTACAAAGATTTACCAGTTCGTTGGGTATGCACAACAACGAACTATCGATATGAGAAAAGCGGAGAACTTTCTGGGCTTGCTCGCGTTCGTGCATTGACGCAAGATGACTGCCACGTCTTCGTTATGCCGGAGCAGATCGAGAGCGAGATCAATATCATGCTTGACATGCTTCAGGATCTTTATAGAATCTTCGACCTCAAAGATTTTTGGGTACGCATCTCAACGCATGATCCGAAAGATAAAGAAAAATATATCGGTGATGATGACGTTTGGCAAAGCTCTGAAGCCGCACTTGAAAAACTTATCAAGGCACGGGGTTGGAAATTCGATGTTGGCGTTGGGGAGGCGGCATTCTACGGCCCCAAGCTTGATTTCATGTTCAAGGATGCACTCGGTCGCGAATGGCAATTGTCGACGATTCAGCTCGACATGAATCTTCCGGAGAGGTTTGACCTTGAGTACATGGATAGCGATAACAAAAAGAAACGTCCTGTTGTTATTCATCGTGCACTCCTTGGATCCGTTGAGCGATTTCTCGGTATCATGATTGAGCATTACGCAGGTGCATTCCCTATGTGGCTTGCGCCAGAACAAATTCGCGTTGCAACGGTTGCAGAAGAATTTTTGCCGTTTGCAACTGCACTCGTTGCACAGCTTTCCGACGCAGGACTCCGCGTTGCGCTTGATGACTCGAGCGAAAAAGTTGGCAAAAAAATCCGTAACGCCGCAATGGCAAAAGTACCGTGGACGATTGTGGTCGGTGCAAAGGAAGTTGAAGGCGGCGACTACAAAGTAAATGTGTTCGGCCAAACCGAAGATATTCTTATCGCCCAATCCGATCTCGTACAGAAAGCGATCGAAAGCGCGAAGCTGCCGTAGCTTACGCCTGTAGTTTTCCGCGTTTTAATTTCGTTTTTCTTTCAGTTTCGAGTCGTTTAAGTGATGCTTCTGCTGCCTGTTTCATCTTTCTTGTGTACCACCAACGTTCTACAATTCCCGCATTTTTCACGTCCTCTAAACTAAACTTCAATAATTTTGGGAATTCTATTTTAAGTTCGTTGTATTGACGAACGAACTCTTTTGCTCCGCCGAAATTGTCGGCCAATCGGCGGAATGAATTCGTTTCCGTAAGCGCGTTTTTGCGCTCTAAATTTTTGTTGCTTTCGTACGCAGCAGCCCCAATGGGAGTTTTTTCGCCTTCATCAAACCATGTTGACTCAAGATCGACTTTACGGTCGGGTGAATATTCCAGGTCGTCTCGACGTCGTTGTGGCTCTATTATTTCTGGTGCGCGATATTGGAGGTCGTCTACAATCTGTTCTTTTTTTAATCGTTTTGCACCTGCCTTCGAAAGCGCGGGCATTACGATTTTTGGAATTGGCAATACCGCTTTTACTTTTTCCAAAACTGGCTTCTTCCACTTCGGTGTTTCAGCTGCCGGCCGATCGTCTGCGGACAAAATCTTATTACCGACGCGATATGAGCCGTCGTCAGGGCGAATGACTTTTGCGCGGGACGCTTTCTTCGGGGCGGGTTCGTCAGCTTCGACTTCCACCGTGACGGGCGTTGGCGTAATAGTCTGTTCCGTAATTTCTTCGCTTTCTGGGAGTTTGAGCTCATCAAGAAGCCGCGCGACGCCATCTTTTTCATGTTGCGCAAGATCGGGACTCTTCGAAAGCTCGTGCAAATGATCACGCGCTTCGTCAGCGTCGATACGCCCTGTTTCCAGTGCACGATGGAGTGAAGATTCGACTTTCGACGGCCGATCTTTTCCTGCGGCAGATTCTGCGAGTTTTGTGAACATTGCTCTTACTGTTTCTCCACCTTCAGAAATAAGTAGACTTCGCGATGCCAGAAGTATTTGCTCACGTTCCTGCAATTCAAGAATTCCAAATGGTGCGGCAACGGTATCTTTGTCGACTTTGAGCTTTTCGATGACATCGTCGCATCGAGCGATGTGTACGTCGAGGTCCTCGAGCGTCATTTGACCGATGTCGAACCCCTTCGTTATCTCGAGCGCAACGAACGGCGAGAGTTCGCCACGTGCAACGCTGACCACTTCGTTTCCTTCTGTGAGCGCCATGGTTTCCGCCGCTACCATGCGATTGGCAATGTCTTCGTCCTCTTCGATCGCGTCGACATGAATTTCTCGGAGAAGTCTTTCGTCGTTCGCCTTTATGGCTCGATTGTACATGTCATCGATGCCTTCTGCATCCTGTTTGCGAATTTCGGCAACGGCATCGAAAAGCAATCGTGCCATGTCGGGCATGTCGTCTACCGAAGCGCTGATCGACGCAATGCGTATTATGTCTTTTTTGTAGCGATCGAGAAATGCTTTCTCTGCTTTCGATTCTTCTTTGTCTCCCATGCCTTCGGTTGCTGCAAGCGCGTTATCCCAATGCTCGGCAATGCTTTCGCCGATGTCATTCGTTGCTGCGCGTTCCTCTATTGCCGCTTCGGAGCGCGTCAACCATGTAACGCTATCGCCGCGCCGCAAATAGAGCGTATCGCCCGTAGCATTGTCGACGACCCATTCTTCGTACTGCCCGTCACGGCCGATGCGCTCAACGACACTTCCCTCCTTGTACGTTTCTGCACGACTGGTAACCCAATTTCCCTTTGGCGCGGCCTCGCGCATTGCTTCTGCCTCGGCGGCGACGTCGATACGCTCGTTGTGCAGCGTTGGTAGCTCGGCCTCTGGTATGTCGTGCTGCAACACTCTTTCTGTGCTTCGTTTTGCCATACGTCAATATAAGGTGATATTGAGAACAGTATACTCTATGTTGACGAAACCGTCGTTTTCGGTTACGGTTTTTTGGCTCAGGAGGTTCAATGTACTTCAATACGGATGCGGAGCGTATTGCAGCGCTTGCACGGAGAGCGCTCGCCCAGCGGGGAATAATTCCTTTGTTGGGTAGAGATGACGATGCGGCGGAGTCGCTACGACCAGAAGCGCAGTATGTCGTCGACATGTTGAGTTGGCGAGACCCGTGGCATAGGCCACTTCTCGCAGGTTATGCCGCGGCGCTCATGACGTACATTTTGAGCGTCAACGAGGAAACGCCGCACGACTTTGGCAGGCTGCAAGTTGTTGCGTGGACGCGGTTTGTTGCGGACTGGCTCGACAGGCACGAATGCAGCGACGCGCGGTGGGAAGACGTGAAATTCTTACGGCGCATTGCGTGGCAAGAAGAAAACGGGCAGCCGATTGCGAAGAATCTTCTGCTTGAGGCAGATAGGCGATTACGCGAAACGCAGCGTGCATTGACACCGATATGTCGTTTAGACCGCATTGCACTGTCGAACCACCTCGTGGCGACAGGTGCGGCACGGAACGGATTTGGATGCAGCATGAGCTACCATGCATTCACCCTAGTGTGGATCGTGATGCACCCGAAGGCAAAAGCGTATTTCCAGAACGTGGCGTTCGGAATCGCAGGATAAATTTTCTCTTGAGTCTCGACGGCTTGTTGCCGTCGTTGTGTTTTATGGGCTACCCCGCTACTATTTTACAAACTCACCGTTTATGCAAAAGATTCGCGTCATTGCAATTGTCGGGCCAACGGCGTCGGGAAAGTCTGACGTGGCTTTTCGGGTTGCGAAAGCGGTGGGTGGAGAAGTGTTGTGCGTTGACTCGCGGACAGTGTATCGAGGAATGGATGTCGGGACAGCCAAAGGAAGTGGGTGGGGAACCGATCTTGTGAATCCCGACGAGGCATTTACCGTTGCAGATTTTGTGGAGTATGCGAAAGTGAAAATTGACGAGATTGTATCGTGGGGAAAGGTTCCGGTGCTTGTGGGTGGAACGGGGTTGTATTTTCGTGCGCTTCTCGATGGGTTGACGCTCGCCGACGTTGCGCCGAACGAAGTGTTGCGTGCGGAGTGGGAGGGGAAGTCGACCGACGAACTTGTCGAGATGCTTCGCGTACAAGATGCGAATGCGGTGAACACGATTGACACGAAAAATCGTCGTCGTGTGCTTCGTGCACTGGAAATTGTCACAGCGACAGGTGCGCCGCTTTCCGAACGTCAACAAAAAGTCGCAACGCCCTACGACGTGTGTTGGATCGGCGTTGATGTGCCTACCGATGAGTTGTTTCGCCGTATCGACGCTCGAGTAGATGAAATGATTGCAAATGGACTCGAAGCTGAAGTGCGTGTGCTTTATGAAAAATACGGCGGGAGTCCTCGTGCTATGTCGGGCATTGGGTACCATCAATTCGTAGAATATTTTGAGGGAAAAACAACCCTCGACGCCGCAATCGCCCGCATAAAAACCGACACCCGCAGCTACGCGAAGCGCCAGCGAACGTGGTTTAAAGCCGATAAGAGGATTCAATGGGTTACGAGCCTAAGATCTCACGAATAATCCTTGTTGCTGACTCGGCGTCTGCGTTTCCTTTTGTTGCTTTCATCACGCTCCCGAGAAAGAATGGAAGAAGTTTTGTTTCCCCATTTTTGTAGCGGATGACTTCAGTTGGGAGGCCGGCGAGGACGGAGTCGATAATGTTGCGGAGTGCGGTAACGTCGTCCATACGTTTTGCGCCCATGTCTTGCATGGCATGTTCGGGATCGCTCCCGTCGTCGAGCATGCGGTTTAGGACTTCGAGCCCTTTTGTGCCTGTCAGCCGACCGTCGGCAATGAGCATGACGAATTGCGCGAAGTTTTCGGGCGTGAGTTTTGCGATACGAATATCACTGCCACGCTCCGCGAGCAGGCCACCAAGTTTCGAGATAAGCCAGCCGCAAAATACTTTCGACATTTTGGTGCGTGCGGCAGGCATGGTTTCTGCGGTGACGTCTGGCTTTGCTTCGAGCCATGCGCCGAGTTCTGAGAGCGCGTTTTCCGCAAAGTTCGCGAGCGCAGGGTCATCGACAATGTGCGCAGCGTCGCTCCGTTTGAACCCATACTCTTCCATGAGCCGTGCGCGTTTTGCCGCAGGCAGCTCGGGCATTTTTTGTCGCATTGCTTTCGCGATCGATGCGAGTTCGAGCGGCGGGATGTCTGGTTCGGGGAAGTAGCGGTAGTCGGCAGAGTCTTCTTTTGTGCGCTGTTCGTCGGTGCGCTGTGCGGTGTCGTTCCAGCCACGTGTTGTGGTGACGGCAGGCGGCGTTCCTGCCTCCCACAGCTTTGTTTGCCGTGCAGTTTCGTACGCAATGGCACGTTCGACGTGACGGAATGAATTGATATTTTTAATTTCCGTTTTCGTGTTGAGGGGTCCGATAAATGCACCGTCGTTGTCGACCTCACGAAGCGAAATATTCACGTCGCAGCGCAGTTGACCTTTTTCCATGTTGCCACCTGAAATACCTAGCGTGCGAACGAGTAGTCGCAATTCGTGCAGATATGCTTTTGCTTCTGCAGCGCCACGGAAATCTGGCCGTGTCACAATTTCGCACAGCGGCATACCGCCGCGATTAAAGTCGACGTATGTTTTTCCATCGTCGCCATGCATATTCTTCGCCGCGTCTTCTTCTAAATGCATGCGTTCAATGCCAATGCGCGGTACGCCTTTTGCGCCCTCAACTTCAATGTCGAGCCAACCGTCTGTCATGACGGGAAGGTCGAATTGTGAAATTTGATAGGCCTTCGGAAGGTCGGGGTAGAAATAATGTTTGCGGTCAAATTTTGAGTGCGGTGTAATTTTTCCATTGAGCGCCAACCCCAAAAGTACCGCCCACCGCACGGCGGTTTCGTTTGGCACAGGCAACACTCCTGGATGTCCCAAACAAATTTGGCACACCGATGTGTTCGGCTGCGCGTTCTCACTGCTGACCGCGCATGCACAAAAGAGTTTTGTGTTTGTTGCAAGCTGGATGTGCGTTTCAAGGCCAATGACAGGAACGAGCTTCATACAGTTCGAGATTATGCCTTTTTGGCCGCAATGTACAGTGTGGTGCGGTACACAAGAATGAGCGGCATGACAACGATTTCGACGACGCGAAGGAGGAGATCCATGGGGACGGGGAGGGGTGCGGTGGGATCGAGGTGTGCGAGGTCGTAGCCGAGGAGGAGGTCGATGCACACGACAGCGAGGATATAGAGGAGAAGTATGCACACATCAAAGCCCCAGAGGCGGAGGAGCATAGCAAAAAATCGTCCACGGACAAGTTCGCGACTTTGTGCGAACGCCACAAACACGCGGCGTTTTTCGAGTGTCACAATGATCGGTGCAAACGCAAACCAAATTGCAAAAAGAATTCCGGGAACAATGAGCACGAATCCGAGAAGCGTGACGACGCCATAGAGGACGCATGACAAAAAAATTGTGAGGAGTACGTCGCGTGCGGTGCTTGGTGACTCGGGAAGCTTGCCGTCAACGAGAATGTGCTGTGTAGTCATCACGATGTGTGCGTACATCCAAATGCTGATGACAATCGTGATGATTTGCAAGCCGAGATCGAGCGTGTCAACAATGTCGCCGCTCCCAAATGTGATGCGCAAAAGGATGCTGAGGACGAGCGGCATCAAAAGCCAGCCCGAATATCCGAGGAAGGTGAAAAAGTGTTTTTGAAAAATGCGGAGACTGGTGGCGGCGAGGTTACGAAGACTCGGCAGTCCGCCCGCTGGCGGAGGTGCGAGTGGCAACAAGACTTTGGAAGACATAATAATCAGCAATAATGAACACCGGCGCCGTTACTGCAGCAACGAGTGTTGAGAGAATTTGGCTTATGGCGCCAACGAAAATTTCGAGCGCACTTTGGTCGATAAACTCTGTCGCGGGAACCAGTGCGGCAGAGAGCACGAACATGAGAAGCGAAATAAGCAGCTGTACGAAAAGAATAATGACGAGGAGCGTGAGTTTCGGCACGAGCACACGAAGCATGGTCGCCCACCAGCGGCCCTTGACCAGTGCGAATGCGCGGCGAATGCTCGCCACAACACCGCCTTTTTCGAGCATGAGTGAAAGCGGTGCCATGGGGAAGACGACAATACAGTATGCGATAAGAATCGCCGATGTGACGCCGCCAAAAAAGAGGAAAAACATGCCAAGCGACGGGAGTACAACGCCGCTGTGTTCCTGTAGAGCAGAAATGAAAAGCATGCCAACTCCCGGTAGCACGAGTAGACATGCACCGAGTACAAGAATACCGAGCGCAAGACCTTGGAGGAATAGTTTGGCGACAATGTTTGGAATTTGCGCACGAATACTCGCAGGTTTTTTTCCGACTTCGAATGCGCTGGTTGACAGCACTACGCCGCCAAAAATGCCATACCCAATGCACAGCGCGAACAGTGCATTGAGGAACATGAGTATGACAACGGCGAGGGTTCCTGCGAATGAGTCAGCAAACAAAGGGAACAGCACCATGCTCACGATAATCAGCGGTACGCCGAGCAACATCCACAGCGCAATCCGCATGTAGTCGCCGAAATGTTTTTCGTAGAGGTGAAATGTTTTATCGACGATTTGGCCGATGCTGATGAGTTGGATCATAATAAATAGAGTATATCAAACTTTCCTCTTCTTTGTCCCCAATGCCCGTTGACCGACGGGGTAAGGCGGGTAAGATGCCGATGTATGACAAATGCATCGCGGTATAGAAAACTTGAGTCGAGCGATCGCAAGGCGACGTTTGCCGTTGCGAACGGTAGCGAAGAAACGCGGCAAGTAGCGTACGGAGACGGCGACATGTTGCCGTACCGTTCGTTCGTAGCCGAAGAGGCGTTTTCGCTTGTTGAGCCGTATATTTTGTCGCCCGAGAGCAACATCACTGCCCTCAACATGCAGAAATTGAGTGGCGTTGCAGGTGCCATGCTTGCACGTCAAAGTCGCATTCAGGGTACTGTCGTTGACGTACTCATGAAGGAATTTTTGGTGACCAGCCCAGACGAAGCGGTTGAGTTGGGCGTCGAGATTGGTGATTTGAAACGCGCAAAGCTCGACGGGATTATTGAGCGCATTCTTATTCAGTACGGCGATGACTCGGTGCAGGAGCTCGAAACCGCAACTGTGCTTTTTAATTCCGTAAGCAATCTTGCGACGAAAGTCATTGAAGACCGTCGGCTTGGTGGGTACATCGAACAGTCGAGTCGGTATGTGTACTACACGGATCGCGACCCTGTCACAGGACGATGGTGGTATGTGCGCGAGCCGCGGATTATGGCGAGCCGTTTGGGTGGGAGCTATGTCGTGCTCATGGACAAAGCGTTCGATGTGTATGCCCGGCTTGCAGACGCGTTGACTGCACACTACGAAATCATCAAACCCGTTGACGGCGCGGAATACGCCGTGCGGCCGAACGATGCAACGAAATATCGGTTGGCGGATTTAACAGACGAAAAAGAAATCAAAGAATTCAAGCGCGTCTATAAGTTTGACCTGAAAACAAAAGCGTGCGACACGGCGCGCATCGTGTTGCCTGCGTCGACATTGACGAATGTGGCAATGGTTGCGAACGGCCGCACGTTTGAGCATTTGCTCAAGCGACTCTACGCAACCGATAATGCAGAGTTTCAGGACATCGCGGAACGGTTACACGCAACGCTCAATAAAGTTATTCCGAAGTATGTGAAGCGTGCGTCGAAAAACGGCGAGGCGTACACGAAGGGCGTTGACGCACGAACCGTGACGCAAATTGCGCGCGAATTTCCCGAATTGCTGCAGTTCGTCCGATCGAAGAGCGAAGTTGAGTGGGTCATAGACCCTGAGTCAGATCGAAGAGTCGAAGAGGTTGTGCAATATTTGGCGACAACGTATTACCCGTTTTGTCGTGTATCGTTCGCAACGATCATTTCGACGCTTGCTGCGTGTCCGTACGAACGTCTTGTGTCGCTCGTCAAAGAAATTATCGGCGAGCGCATGACGCGTCGCGATAGGCTCGGTCGTGGGTTTGAAGCGGGTTATCCGTTTACGTTCGACATTACGGGGAACTTTGGAATTTTTCGTGATTTGCATCGGCATCGTATGCTCACGCAGCAGCGTCAACTGCTGAACCCACATATTGGTTTTACGGTGCCGCAAGATGTGGAGGACATTGGCATGGGCGACGAAGTGCGAAGCTTGGAGGCAGAAATTCGCGGCTTGTACGACGAGCTCGCCAACGAAGTGAGCCACGAGGCGGCGCAGTACTGCGTGTTGTTTGGGCACCATATTCGTTTTACGATGGGCTTTAATTTGCGTGAAGCGCAGCACTTCCTCGAACTTCGCACTGTGCCGCAGGGGCACCCAGACTACCGTCGCGTGTGCCAAACGATGCACAACATGATCATTCGTCGTACGCCATGGCTTCATGACACCGGGATTTTTACATTCGTCGATCACAATGACTACCCTTGGAGCCGCGCCGACGCCGAAGCCCGTCAATCGCAAAAACGCATCGCAAAGGGGTTGACGGAGGAGTAATGAAGTTTGTGGATAACTATGTCCACGACTCAGTTGCGGACATCACATCTTAAAGTGTTTGCTGAGCCGTGGACCACGTTGCCGATAGTAGTTTGAGGCAAGTTTGGCGTCGCCGTAGAGAAGTTCGGCGGGGGCGGCGAGGCGTTCGTAGATCATTTTGCAGATGGGTTGGCCGTCGCGCAGCACGAAGTCGATGTCGTGGGTGAAAATTTCGAGAACACCCGGCGTGCCACGTATGGCACCTTCTGCACCATACCCAAATCCAGGGTCGAAAAACCCTGCGTAGTGCGAACGAAATTCGCCTTTGCTCGGGTCGTACGCAGCCATTTCTGCGGCGTACCCGTCGGGAACGCGAAGACATTCTTTTGTTGCGAAGATGTAGAAATCTCCTCGGCGCATCATAAATTGGCCGTTCTTTGGGCGCATGATAGGTTCAAAGAATTCTGCAGGGTCATAATCGCGTTTTGCAAAGTCGAGCACGCGACACGCGGTCGGGGAGCTTGAGTACCCAATTATGTCTTCGCTTGAAAGGTCAACAGACATCACCACACCGTCTTTGTCGACTGTAGCGCGATCGGCACGATAGGCGTTTCCCGCAAGGTCGCAGAGCAATTGCGACTGGTCGACGAGTCGGAAATGGTCGGCGTCAGAAAGCCGCGCGTCGCACGTGGCAAAACGCATCTGATTGACTCGCTCTCCTGCATCGAGCTTCACAGGAAATGATTTTGGAATAACTTCGAGCCATAACTCGCCCTTGTATCCGCTTGGCACCATGTCGAATCGTGAAACACCGTCAATGAGAAGACGTGTTTGCAAATTGATACGGCCGGAGGACGACTTGTTGTTTGTGTATGCGTGGACAGCGTCGGGGAGCGACAGCATTTCGTTTAGCCGCACCAAATAAATGCCGAACAGCTCGAGGGGGTGCTGTAAGTCGCAGCGATACAGCATACCGTCTTTGATAAGTTCGCGAATTGTTTCGCCACGGCGTGGAAGAAACGTACCCCGCATGCGGTATACTTCTCCCGAGAGCGACAGGTCGAGTGACGACGGCTGAAGGTGCTCAGTTTTCGCGCCATGAATGTGCCCCTCGGCCATGAGGGTACGGATATATTGGAGGGGAAGTGCGCCACGAACGTCGATCCAGTTGGTCATACCGCTACACGCTACCAGCTACACGCTACTTCGAAAAGGGGATAAACTGATGATAATTATGCACATCACGATTCTTGCCGCCATGAGCGCTGACGGCCGTATTGCAACGAGCCGTGACGAGCTCGTTGACTGGACAAGTCCGGAAGACAAGCAGTTTTTTGTATTAAAAACAAAGGAGGCAGGCGTCGTCGTTATGGGGCGTCGCACATTTGAAACGCTCGGCGAACCATTGTCGGAGCGCCTGAACGTCGTCATGTCGCACCAGCAAGCATTGTTTCCTGACGTTCCTGGAGTCGTTGAATGTACAAGCGAATCGCCGCACGGTGTGGTGCACTCGCTCGAATCTCGCGGGTATATGAAGGCAGTCGTTATTGGCGGCCACGAAATTTATTCTGCGTTTCTTTCGGCAGACTTGGTGACGGATATGTATCTCACTATCGAACCACGTATTTTTGGCGACGGCGTTCCGTTCGTTGAGGGGATCGCAGCAAAAAAATTGCAGCTGATGTCTGCAGAAAAACTTGGTGGGCAGTCGGTGCTGTTGCACTACGTTGCGCTTTCATGACTGATCGTTCGTGGATGACTTGTGAAAAATAAGTGTGTTGCCAATCACGGGAAGTATTTCGATAATCGTGCCGTCGATTTCCGTTCCTCCAGACGTTCCGTCGGACCAAACGAGTGCGTTCACATCCATACCAAGTGCGGAAAGTTCCGTTTCTGAAGGGAGCGCCGCAGACATGGAATCGGATTGTAGCGCGCTTGCGCGAACAGTCTGAACGTGGAGTGCGTAGGGTGTTGTCGTTCCTGCAGGAATAGTTTCGGCTGTGGTGAGTGTCGCAGAAAGAAAAGCAACATCGTCTCTGTTTGGTGTGCATGCGTTGCCATTTGCGCGATATGCAACCCATGTTGCGGGGACTTCCGTGTTCGTAAGCGTGTTCACAAGTTTGAAATTGCTTGTATCCGCGCCGAGCGTTTTGCAGGTATTCCACACGGTGCCCGCATTATCGGTTGTGGTGAGAGAAAAGACGACGCTGTTAAACGTGATGTCGCCCGCCGCTTCAGCAGTTGCGTCGACGCGGAGCACCTCAAGAAAACTCGGTTCAACGTAACCCATCGGCGAAAGTGTCGACAGGGTGAGTGTCGGCTTTGTGTTGCGGAGTGTCATGCCGTTTGCGGCGTAGTTTTTGTTGACGTCCGTCTGTGTAATGACTCTTCCTGAAAACAGCGTTGCCGAAAATTCTTTTGTGCGCGCATTGATTGCTACCTGGAATTGCATGCCGGACGTTACCGCTGTGTCGTCGATTGCGGCAGTTGAAATATTGACGTCGACGGTTGCCGTGAGGCTATGCGCGACAAGAAGTGAAAGGTCAGAAAACGTCAGCGACCCGTCGACGAATACACCCGTGACCACCTGCGTGTTGCCGTTGCTGCTCGTTGCAGTAAGCGTGACGAGTGGTGCAACAAGGTCGGAACCGAGTGCCTCTGTACCGTCGATGCAATCGCCATCGCTATCTTTTGGTGTTGCGACACAATTGTGCAGCGTGAGCGTGTGGATAGTCATGTCTTCACGACCGCCACGAAAAGTGAAGTGTGCAACGTGAACGTCGGGTTGGCTGTCGAGTATGATTGCGGCTTGTGGGCTGTCTACAGCAGAGACGCTAAAAAAGGGAAGCGGCGTTGCAGCACGTGATGGCTGCGTGAGCGTGACGGCGCTCATGGTGCCGATCGCGAGTCCCATTGCGCTGAACACCATTGCGGCATGAAAGTGAAAGTGGCGGTGCATACAAAGAAGTTGAATTTTTTTTAGTATAACACAAAAGCTCGGGACATTCCCGAGCTTCTGCCTTTTTACAAACTTCCTACGTCGAGCATGACTGCTGGCCCCATGGTGGACGTGAGCGTTGCCGACTTGATGAAGATGCCTTTGCTTGATGCAGGTTTTGCTTTCTTGACTGCGTCGAGTGCGGTTTGCACATTGAGTACGAGCTTCTCGGCACTAAACGATGCTTTGCCGAGGATCATGTGGAGATTACTCGTGTTGTCGTTTTTGAATGCGACCTTTCCACCCTTTTGCTCCTCGATAATTTTTGCGATGTTCGGACCGACGGTGTCAGTTTTTGGGTTCGGCATGAGTCCGCGTGGGCCGAGAATTTTTGCGGCCTTCGCGAGTTTCGGCATCATGAGCGGGATTGCCACGGCAACGTCGAAGTCGATTTTTCCTGTTTTCGCGATTGTGTCGATGACTTCTTCGGTACCAATAATGTCGGCACCTGCGGCCTTTGCGGCAGCTTCGTTGTTTGCGTCAACGAACGCGATGACGCGTTTTATTTTACCCGTACCGTGTGGCAGAGTGACGGTGGCACGAATTTGCTGGTCACCTTGCTTTGGGTCGATGCCGAGCGCAAGGTGCATCTCCACGGTTTCGTCGAACTTTGCGGTCGCGGCGCCTTTGACGAGCTCAACTGCGGCTGCGATAGAGTACGTCGTCTTATTGTCGATTGCTTTTTTTGCCGCGGTGAATCGTTTGCTTGTCATAATATTTTTGTGGTGATGGCGACCCGTTTGAGTCTCCCACGCATTAAAATTTATTTTTCATCTTTCTCATTTTTCCAGTCGCGATACACGACGCGGAAGTGAATGACGAAGAGGGGGAGTGACACGAGGATGAGTGCGAGGTTGCGCACGGCTTGGTTTGCTTTTTGTGTTTTGTAGTTTAGGAGGTTCGTTGCATTGCTTGCCTCGCAGCGTGCTTTTGTTTCTTCTGGCGTCAACGTAACATTCTCTGCTATCGACGGGTCGGCCTTTGTCGGACGCGACAATGTACCGAACTGGTAGCCTGCGTCAGGACTGTCGCAGTTGACTATTCCATATTCTGGAACGTCTGCTGCAGTGAAGATGTACGTCTTGAGGCCGATCGACAAAAAGTCGATAGCGCCGTACATGAGCGTGAAGAGCGTGACTGCGGCAACAACTCCGAAGTACAGGCGAAGAATGAGCGAGCTACCTTTTGTCATACGAAGAGATTAATGATGATGTGAGGATTATACCTCAACATCCACTCCCATCTGTCGGCATGTTCCCGCAATAATACGCATTGCTGCGTCGATATCCTTCGTGTTCAAGTCGGGCAGTTTGCGTTCTGCGATGTCCTTTAGCTGTGCTTTTGTCAGCTTGCCCTTTTTTTCCGTGTTCGGTTTCCCGCTGCCACGTTCAATGCCGAGCGCCTTTTTGATCATGTCGGATGCAGGAGACGTTTTGAGCACGAATTCGAAGCTGCGGTCTTCGTAGATGGTGACAATCGCAGGGACGACTTCGCCGCGGCGGTCTTGCGTTGCGGCGTTAAATTGCTGACAGAACTGCGCGATGTTTGCACCGTGTTGGCCGAACGTTGGACCGAGCGGTGGTTGCGGGGTTGCAGCACCACCGGGAGCCTGCACCTTAATAATCGCCTTAATGGGTTTCTTTGCCATACGACTTCTTTTTATAGTGGACTCCTCGAAAACTACGAAGTAACCACGTCGTGAATGAAGTGAGCGCTACTATATCTTCTTTACCTGCAAAAAGTCCAGTTCCAAGGGTGTTTCGCGGCCAAAGAGGGAAACGAGCACACGAATCTTCCCGCGGCCTTCGTCGACCTTATCGACCTTGCCTTGCTGGCCTTTGAACGGCCCGTCGATGATCGAAATGGGGTCGCCTTTGCTCACATCGATGGTGAATTCTGGTTCGTCGACGTGTCCGCGCTTAATTGTTTCGTCCATCTGCTCTTGTGGAATTGGCGTTGGTGTTGTGCCTGTGCCAATGAAGCCGGTGACGTTTGGCGTGTTGCGCACGACATACCAAGAGTCGTCAGTCACGATCATTTCAATAAACACGTAGCCCGGAAAGAGTTTTTCTTCCATGACGCGGCGTTTGCCGTTTTTGATTTTGATCTTTTTTTCCTTCGGCACGAGGATGCTGAAAATTTTGTCACCCATGTCCATGGTCTCAATGCGTTGTTTGAGACTGTCGAGCACACTTTCTTCGTAGCCCGAGTAGGTATGAATTGCATACCAGCGGCGGCCGTAATTTGCGGTTTGTTTTGCCATATGTTTAGGACGTGAGGTTTACGAGTGCGGCAAGTCCGCGCGTCATGAGCCAGTCAAAGAGTCCGAAGTATGCGCCGAGCACGACACTCATTACCATGATAGCGACGCTATAGCGCACAGTATCTTGGCGCGATGGCCATGTGACTTTTTTTAATTCTTCGTATGCCTCACGGAAGTACCGTACGGCAGCGTTATTGGTGAGTGCGGACATACTATATTTCAGGACTTTCCCAGTTGTGACGAGTTTCGATGAACGACGAGTAAAGCTTTCGAGGCGTACAACATGCGTACGTCGAGGAAGTTTACGATGGCGTGAGTCGAAAATCGGCCAACAGGGGAAGTCCTGTATTTAAAAAGCCCCTCGCGGGGAACAGAGAAAACTATAAACGATTCATGTTTTTTATGCAAGGGGTTGCGAAAAATGCGGGGGATAACCAGCTGGAAGGTGATGAATCGATAGGGTAGTATGTTTTTACTATGTCCGAAGCAAATTTTTTAAAGAATTTCTCTAAGAAAGAGCATGCGGAGGAACGAAAGAAAAAAGCAGAAGAAATTATTGAGGCTCGGAATAGCGCACAGGAAGCAAAGGGAGAGAAGCCAGAGGTGGAGAGGGCGCACGTTGAAGGGAGCGCTGAGCTGACTGAAGCTATCGCCCGCTTGGAAAAATTAGCCACAGATATTGATGCAGGGAGAGAAAAAATAGAAAAGATGTCCAGCGAACGGTTCGGGGAAATTCGAAATTTCTTTGCATTAATGAAGGTGCGACAAGAACTCGCGAACATTGAAGGGATGCAGGCGGTGGAGACACCGACCGTTACACACCTGCGTCAACTTGTCGACGCGCACCGCATGCAGATTGACGATTTATCAAAACGCATCGAAGATCCCGCGCATATTCTTGCAACATTTTACGAAGAAGAAAAAAAGGCGTGGCAGGAAGCGCTGATCAGTGAACAGGATATTAAAGAACATTTTACCGCAGAGCATCTCGCAGGACTTTCCACGGAGGAATATATCCTCCTCATGAAACGGTTTCCGAACGAGATGGTCACGCATGTGAGTCGTCGCGGCATTCGCGACCACACAGGTTTTATGTATCACTCTGCCGGCGTGGATGAATTTCACGATTCATTCGACCGTGTGCTTGAGAGTGGAAAACTTCAGTCTGCACTTGCGACAAAACTTGAGGCAGGGAAAGCGGAAGAAATGATTCGTCAGTACGTGCAGCTTGATAATGCGGATAATCGACAAGACGCCATTGCGATGCTTGACGCAGAAATGGAGAAGCAGGGTTTTGCGAGTGTTGCCGATGTCGCCGCGTTTCATGTTGCAACGGAAGATGTTGCGGACGTGTACTATGGCGCAGAGAGTCAAAATGAAGTTTTTGTTGCGCACCCCTCTGCATTGATTGCAGCAGAATATATGTTTAGTGGCTCGTTGACTGATGCGGGCGGGGACGCGTCGCATAACGACACATGGATTTGGATGAAGGAAGAAGAGGGCATTCCTCTTGATGCGGGTTTTGTGTTTCTCCCAAAAGATACGATGGTTGATCCGGAAACGGGTTCTCGTTATGCAACCGACGCAGAGAAGAAGCCCATTGTTGCACAGGAACGCATTGACGAATTGTTTGCGCTTGTGGGGCGAGAAGACTTTGCGAAATTTATTCTTGCGGCAGCGGAAGAGCGTCGTAATAATCCTGCGTACAAAGCATATGAGGTGCGACAAAAAATTACCGAGCAATTTGGTGTGACGAATGAGCGTCTTGCGAAAAAAATAGAAGAGTATGTAGGTGCGGAATTGGTAGAGGCGCTGTCTGGAGAGTATGCGATGAAAAAATCGCTCGAAGAGCGTACGCGAGTGACAGGTGCGATGATAGAGCGATATTTACGTGAAGAGCATCTCTATTTTAAAGAGGCAAAAAGCGCTGTTCCTGCAGAAGAGTTTTGGAATGCATATTTTGTTGCTCATCCCGAACGGAAACCAAAACACATCGTGATGTACGAAGGGGGAAGTCCTGCGGCAGCGCTTATAAAGTGGAAACAGGATAACGGTTTAACAAAGCGTGGAAAAGATCTCGGTATCGATCTTAATCGCACAAAAGAATTGCAGCAGCGTCCGGGACAGTCGACACGAGAAGTGGAAAGCGGCGAACGTTTCCGTGCTATTATCATGGCGGAGATTGACAAACGTTTTCCAGAGGAGGAAGAAATACCGCCAGATGTGTAACGCGTACTATGTCTCATATCGCTATCAAGAATTTACGTAAAGTTTTTACGACTACACTACGTAATCCCGAGAAGGGATTTTGGGGCAATTTTTTTCGTCCTGAAAAGAAGGCGATAATTGCGGTTGACGATATTTCTTTTTCGATTGAAAAGGGCGAGCGCGTCGCATTTATTGGCCCGAACGGTGCAGGAAAGTCGACGACAATTAAAATGCTTGCGGGTATTTTGCAGCCAACGAGCGGGAGCATGATGGTGTGCGGACTGAACCCGACGACAGAACGTCGCACGCTTGCAGCAAAAGTCGGCACATTGTTTGGCCAGCGTTCGCAGCTGTTGCCGAATTTGCCGTTACTCGATGGGTTTGAACTTTTTGGTGCGCTGTATGGGCTCACGGCGTCGACTGTATTGCGTCGCCGTAAAGAGCTTATGGGGCGGTTCAGTCTTGAAGACTTTGCGACGCAACCTGTGCGCAAACTTTCGCTTGGTCAACGCATGCGTGCCGAAGTCGCCGTGTCGCTTTTGCATAAACCAGAAGTATTGTTTCTCGACGAACCAACGATTGGTCTCGATGTTGTTGCGAAGCGGGCACTTCGCGAAACGTTGCTCGAATATAATCGCGACGAAGGCGTGACAATTTTGCTCACGTCGCACGACCCATCGGACGTCGAAGCCTTGTGTCCGCGAACGATTGTTATTAACCACGGCCGCCTCGTGATTGACGCACGAACGGACGAATTACGCAGTCGTTATTTTACAACGAAGCATGTGGCGTTCGACTTGCCCGTAGGTGAGGCGCCGCATGTCGTCGAAGGGCTGCAAATTGTAGAGCGCGATGGCACACGTGTCGAAGCGACTATTGATATCGAAAAATATGAATTGCGTGATGTACTCACTGCGCTGCTCGCCTGTCACAAAGTCAACGACCTCGACGTTGCCGACCCATCGATGAACGAGGTTATCGAAGCGATTTATGCCCACACGACATAGGGCACGCCGCTACGGAAAAATTATTGTGCTGACGCTGCGCGAACAATACAGCCGCGCCATGTTTATGGTGCCGTGGCTATTGGCAACGTTGGTAGTGACGGGGGTGACGATGACGTTATATGCGACGGCGTATAAGGCGACATCAATACACACGGTGTCGCTCGCTGCAGCGCTGTGGTCGCTCGGCATTGCTGCGTTGTTGCGGTTGTCATGGCGGCATCTTTCGAATGGTATCGGAGAAGACGTTGTGCAGGGAACTATTGCGCTCAAAGTTCGTTATCCGTTGCCGTATCTCGGCGTCGTTGTCGCCGACCACATCGGGCGAAGCACCCCGTGCTTTATGGCGTTGCCGTTCTTTGTGCTGTTTGCCGTTGTCATGGGTGGCGTGCCACACGTCGAAGCACCAGTGTTGTCGACGTTCCTCGGCTTGCTCCTCTTTTGTGGCGGCGCCGTGCTTTCAGGCATGGTGTACATTATGCTTGGCCTCAATGCATTTTGGATCGAGAACGCAGAACCCGTGTTGTGGATTTTCGAAAAAACAACACTTGTGCTCGGCGGGTCGGTCATTCCACTCGCGCTTCTTCCATCAACTGCTCGTAATATTATTGAATTTACTCCGTTTGCTGCAACAGGTTTTGCGGCGCGTGCGGTTAACGCCGACTTTCTCGCCGTTGCGCCAAAACTTATTATGGTGCAGGCGGTGTGGCTCATACTTTTCGGCGGACTCCTGTTCGTTATATGGCGCAAAGCAGTGAGACGACTTGATGTGAATGGGGGATGACTATGGATAACTCTGTCCACGACTCAGTCGTGGACAGATAGTATTTATGATTGGTACCAGCGACATATACGCCCTCGCAAAACTCTTTACACTCCAATGGCGCAATGCATCGGCGATGCGGGCGAGTTTTGCGATTCAGGTGTTCGGCATGGCCATCAACAACGGCGGCATCATGGTTGCGTGGGTATTATTTATGGGCGCGTTCGGTACGGTGAATGGTTGGGGAGCGCCTGATGTTGTCGGCATGCTGGGCGTTGGCGGACTCTCGTACGGCCTTGCGTATCTTTTTTGTCATGGTGCGGCAACGTTTGCATTTGCCATTCGTAATGGGACGTTCGACAGTTATCTTTTGCGGCCTCGGAGATTGCTACCGCTTGTATGGCGTTCGGCATTTGCGGTTCCCACGATTGGTGACTGCGTATACGGCACGGCGATGATCGCACTTGCTGTTTGGTTGTCGTCGGGTACGGTAGGAACATTTTTTATGGCCATTGCACTTGCCGTTCCTGCGGCAATGGTTCTGGTTGCGGTGTCGACGATCATAAATAGCTATTCTTTTTGGTTCCCTGAAGATAGAACAACGGGTGACATGATTTTTCGCGTTTTCATTACACCGTCGATGTATCCTGTAGGTGCATTTCCGACCGTGCTACGAGTAATCTTTACCGTGATAATCCCTTCGATTCTTGTAAGCGGTTTGCCATGGGACGCTGCACGACAACACGCGCCGCTGTTGTTTGCGGCGTCATGGTTTGCGGGTTTTGCGTGGCTCGGCATTGCTGCTCTCGTTTTCCGCGCTGGCCTTAAGCGTTACGAAAGCGGCGGCGGAGTTTAAATATCGAGGTTCGCGACGTCTTTGGCGTGAGTCTGGATGAATTTTTTACGAGGCGCGACTTCGCTGCCCATCAAAATGTCGAATGTTTCGTCTGCCTTCTCCGCGTCGAGCACGGTGACTTGTTTCATCATACGCGTTGCAGGATCCATCGTCGTTTCCCAGAGCTGGTCGGGGTTCATTTCACCAAGACCCTTGTAGCGCTGTATGTTCACTTTGACGCCACTTGACGTTGTCGTTACTTCGCCTTCATACGCGTCGTCCTGTGCATCACCCTCTTCACCTTTTTTGTCTCCCGCTACGTTCGCGCCCGTCATTTCTTTGATGACCGTTGCTTTTTCGTCATCGGTAAACGCATAGCGCACTTTTTTACCGACTTGAATCCGGTAGAGGGGCGGCATGGCGATAAAAATGTTGCCTTGCTGAAGGAGAATAGGGAAGTAGCGATAGAAAAGTGTCAAAAGTAACGTACGAATGTGCGCGCCATCGACGTCTGCGTCGGTCATGATGACAACTTTTCCGTAACGTAAACTCGTAGCGTCGAATCCTTCACCGATGTTTGTACCAAGCGCAATGACGAGATTTTTTACTTCGTTGTTCACGAGCAACTTGTCGAGACGCGCGCGTTCGACGTTGAGAATTTTCCCCCGCAAAGGAAGGATTGCTTGAAACTCACGATTGCGTGCTTGTTTTGCGCTGCCGCCTGCCGAGTCTCCCTCTACAATATATAATTCTGTGCTTGCAGAGTCTTTACTCGAACAGTCTGCGAGTTTTCCCGGAAGCGTCATGCCTTCGAGCGCGCCTTTTCGGAGCACGGTTTCGCGTGCCGCTCGCGCCGCAAGCCTCGCGCGCGACGACAACAAACACTTACCGATAATTTCTTCGGCGTCGCGAGGATGTTCTTCGAGGAAAATTTGAAACGCTTCGCCAAACACTGTTTCGACTGCCGCACGCGCTTCGGGGTTGCCGAGTTTTCCTTTTGTCTGCCCTTCAAATTGCGGTTCCGGTAATTTGACGCTCACGACCGCTGTTAGCCCTTCGCGAACGTCTTCGCCAGTCAAATTCGTATCCTTCTCTTTCAAATAGCCTTTGTCGCGAGAGTATTGGTTGAGGACGCGCGTCAATGCGGTGCGGAAACCTGCCATGTGGCTACCGCCGTCGGGGTTTTGAATGTTGTTCGCATAGCAGTGAACACTTTCGTAGTATTCGGCCGTGTACTGCAATGCAACTTCAACGACAAGATTTTCGTACGGTTTGTTGACGTAAAAAACATTTGGGTGCTTCGCTTCTTTCTTTTGGTTTAAGTGTCGAACGTATGACGCAACACCTCCTTCGAAATAAAATCCGAATGGCTTTGCGACGTCTGGTTCGCGCTCGTCGATAATTTCGACATGAATGCCTGCCGTTAAATACGCCTGCTGCCGCAAGTGCTCAATGATGTATGGAAAATCGTACTCGATGGTTTCGAAAATTGTGTCGTCGGCATGAAAACGAATAATCGTTCCGCGTTTGCGCGATGCCGCTCCTGCTTTGACTTTGCCCTGCGGAATGCCGCGGTGAAACGTTTGTGTCCACACTTTTCCGTCGCGGTGCACCTCTGCCTCGAGCACATCGGAAAGCGCGTTCACGACCGAAACACCGACGCCGTGCAAACCGCCTGAAACTTTGTAGCCGCTTGCTTCGCCGCCGAATTTTCCTCCGGCGTGCAGTTTGGTGAGCACGAGTTCGAGTGCAGAAATTTTTTGTTCAGGGTGAATGTCGACAGGAATACCGCGACCATCGTCTTCAACGGCAATCCAATTGTCGGGCTGTACGTGAACAGTAATCGTCGACGCATGCCCTGCCATTGCTTCGTCGAACGAGTTGTCTACAACTTCCCAAATAAGGTGATGCAAGCCCGTTGGCCCCGTTGACCCGATGTACATGCCTGGCCTTTTGCGCACCGGCTCCAACCCTTCGAGCACAGTAATGTTTTTCGCACTATATCCGCCGTCCGCTTTGCCTTTTGCAACCATAAAAACGCTATGTGAAGTCTTGAGTATTGTAGCACGACGTCTCATTCGATGCCAACAGCTATGGTATACTTTGCGTCATATGGAAGGACAGGAGTTTCACGAGATCGAAAAAGATTTTAAGCGTGAGTTGGCCATTACCGCCGCGCGTCCAAGGTTGGCGCGGTTTGGATTGCTCGTGTGGTTGCTCGTCGACGTTGGCCTCATGATCTTTTTCTTTGCGACGGTTGTTTTGTATCTCGTCAACGGCACATTTGGTGAACAGCGCGTCATCGCGACGCTCGGCAATAATGTTGCAGCGCTGCACGACGCTGCGGCGGCACGAGCGGCAGAGCCACTTTTAGTTGGCGATGCAAAAGTGTTGACGCGGGACGTCGGTTCGTACGATTTTTACGCTACGCTCGAGAACCCGAACAGCGAATGGTACGCAACATTTTCCTACACGTTTGACGGCGTAACACCGATGACGGCAAGCATTATGCCAAGTGAACAACGTTATGTGTTTGCATTAAACGTGCAGGCCGACGCACGTCCATCGGCGACGATTGATGTGCGCGACGTTGTCTGGCACCGCGTCGATCGTCACGCCATTCCGAATACTGCGGAGTTTCTTGTCGCGCACAATAATTTTGTTGTAGAAAATGCGACGTATGCCGACACGATCACCATCGACTCTCAACATGTCGGAGACGCCTCATTCACTATTGACAATGCAACGTCGTATAGTTTTTACAACCCTACATTTTTCGTTGTGCTCGAACGTGCAGGCGGTATAGTCGGCATAAACCAACTAACGATCCCACAATTTTTAGCGGGCGAAAGGCGTGACGTCAGTGTGCATTGGTTTGGACAAATTCCGACGACGGGTTCCGTTGTTATCATCCCCGTGATCGATTATTTCGACACAAACAGCTATATGGATCCTCAGGGTGAGATGGGGGCGGACGTGCGAGACACATCCGAAAAAAGGCGGTAAGCTGATGTTGTATGCAGTCGCTTTTGCGGTTTCTCCAGCGTTTTGATTGGAAGTTGCTTGTTGCCGCGTTTGTCTTGTTTGTTTTTGGTATTGCGGCGATGTACTCCGTGGAGTTATCGCACGGGACGGGCACATTTGTGCTTTTGCGCAAGCAGTGCATTGCGCTTTTGCTCGGCATCGTACTCGCGACGGCTATCGCGCGAACGAACTATCAAATTTTTCGTAACTACGGGAAGGGGCTGTACATGCTCGGTATTGTGCTGCTGATTGCCGTTCTCGTATTTGGTGCAGAGTACAATGGTGCACGCGGGTGGTTCGTACTTGGCGGCTTTGCGTTTCAACCGATTGAGTTCATGAAGCTCGGGCTTGTGTGTCAGTTGGCGCGATATTTTGGCGAGCATGCTGCGCGACGTTTTGGTTGGCGCGACTTTGCAAAGAGTGGCGTCATGACTGCGGTGCCGATTGGTCTCGCTATGTTGCAGCCAGACTTGGGCGGTGCAACATTGCTCGCAGGCATTTGGCTTGTCATGGTATTTTCTGCAGGAGCACGGTGGCAGCATTTTGGTGCGCTCGTGTTGGCGGGTGTCGCGGTTGCGCTTTTGGGATGGTTTTTGGTGTTCCACGATTACCAGCGCGAACGCCTCGTCACTTTTCTTCACCCGTCGTCCGATCCGCTCGACACGGGCTATAACGTGACGCAAGCAACTATTGCCATTGGTGCGGGCGGCGTGTTTGGGCGAGGACTTGGTGCGGGGTCGCAAAGTCAACTACGATTTTTGCCGCAGGCGCAGGCCGACTTTGTGTTCGCAGTTATTGCCGAGGAACTAGGATTTATCGGTGTTGTTGCAATTTTACTTTTTTTAACGATGCTCCTTGCGAGACTTCTCGGCATTGCGCGCATTTCTCACGACAGTTTCGCGGCGTTTCTTGTGCTCGGCGTTTTTGCGTCGTATGCAACGCAAGCTGCAGTCCACGTTGGCACAAACCTTGCTGTTCTTCCTGCAACCGGTGTTGCACTTCCGTTCGTGAGCTACGGCGGCACGTCGCTCGTGCTTTCTTGCGTCTTTCTCGGTATCGCAGAGAGCATTGCGGTGCGAAATGTACGGGAGTAACGGTCGTGCTACACTCTATCTATATGGATCTCTTCATGGACGGATTGCCGATGCCGAATTGCCTGTTTTGTGGTGCGTTGTATGGCATGGCGGCGAGAGAGCGTATTGGTGGGGAAAAAATGGAGGGTGAGGAGTTGCTGCATGTGACGTGCGGCGAATGCGATCGGTTTCTTGTTTTGTCGACCGTTCATACACCGACAAAAATGCTGAGTGTGGGGATGATCACCGATTGTAATGCTGCGGATTATGCAAAGTTCCATGCAAGAAAAAAAGTCTGTATTGACGACGTTATTCGTGTGCACGAGCGACTCCGCATATAGTGTGTGTTGACAGGCTTCTGCTTTTCCTGTGAAATACTGTCCGATATGATACATACAACACTTCACGCCGAGGCTCGCACAGTCATGGGTCGCAAGACCGACCAATTGCGTGCTGACGGCCTTTTCCCTGCGGTTATCTATGGTTTCGGTATTGAACCGACGAATGTGACCATCGACCGCAACGCATTTATTAAAACGTACGCTGCGTCAGGCGAGAGCACGGTTGTCGACCTTGATGTCGGCGGCACGGTTCATCCTGTTATTATCGTTGACGTGCAACGCAATCCGTTGAACGACTTTGTGACACATGCCGACTTCCATCGTGTCGACCTTTCAAAGAAGATCGAAGCGAAAATTCCGTTGAAGCTTATCGGTATTTCTTCGGCAGTGAAGGACATGGGTGGAACGCTTGTGCAGTCGCTCGAAGACATTGAAGTGCTTTGTCTTCCGAATGCGCTTGTGCACGATATTACCGTCGACATTGCCGCACTCAAAACATTTGATGATGTTATTCGCGTGGCCGATATTACCATCCCCGATGGCATCGAAGTTATTACGCCTGCAACAAACGCTGTTGCATCGGTACAGCCGCCACGCTCCGAGGCTGAAATTGCTGCGCTCGATGCTGCGGTTGACACTGACGTGAGCAAGGTCGAAGTGACAACCGAGAAGAAAGACGAACCTGCGGCAGAGGGTGATGCGAAGGACGTAAAGAAAGATGCGAAAAAAGAGTAAGTACATGACGCATAAAAAAGTCTCAGGGGGAGGGAAAGAGACGAAGACCCGCATGTCGGGTCTCGTCTCTTTTCTTTCACGTATAAAAAAATCTGATCGCACAACAAAAATGTTTTTTGGTTCTGTGGTGCTTGCATGTGCAGTGATGGTTGTCGTTGTTGTAGCGATTGTGACGCAGCCGCCGACATTGAACAGCACGCCAGTGGGTGTCATACCTATTTTTCGTCACCCATTAACAGGTGCAGTGATTGATGCGCCGATGCAGTCGCTTCCGCAGGTTTTTGCCGTGATGATCGAAAATTCCGCCGACGCATGGCCGCTGGCAGGACTGCAAGATGCGTTTCTCGTAATTGAAGCACCTGTTGAAGCGGGCATTCCGCGGTTCGAAGCGTTTTTCAGCGACGATGCGGCAACGGAAAAAATCGGCCCCGTGCGCTCTGCACGACCATACTACTTGGACTGGGCGTCGGAGTTCGATGCAGTATATGCACATGTCGGCGGCAGTCCTGAGGCGCTCGATCTCATCCCGTCGATGTCACTTACTGATTGCAACGAATTTTTTAACGGCACATACTTTTACCGCTGGTCGGCGCGGTATGCACCGCACAATGTTTATACAACAATGCGTGAGCTCTTGCTGTTTGCGAACAATGCAGATCTCGAGACTCCTCACTACGACTCGTGGCAATTCAAGAGTGACGCAGCAGGTGACGATGCGCAGTCGCTTTCTCTCGACTGGTCGTCTGGGACGACGTATGACGTTGACTGGAATTATGACGCGATAACGAATGCGTATGTTCGCGATCAGCGAGGTGTGAATGTTTTTTTGGAAAAGGGTGAACAAACGAGGGCGAACAATGTTGCGGTCATGGAGAGTGATATTGAGATTGTTGATGAGATGGGCAGACGACACATTCGAACGATAGGTGAAGGGAGGGCGATGATTGCGCAGGACGGTCGGGTGATTTTTGGGACGTGGAAAAAAGCGTCCCAAGCAGAACGGCTGCGATTTTATGATGAGGCAGGGAACGAAATGATGATGAACGCGGGAAAGACGTGGGTTGAAGTTGTGTCGTCGCTTGGGCAGGTAAGAGTAACGAGTAGGCGAGTAGCTAGTAAAGAGTAGCGAGGACAACGCGAGGTTTGCCAGTGAGGTCGTTGATGACTGTTGTTGCGGCACCGGGAAAATGTTTTTTCATGAGCGACGGCGCGGAGATTTTTTGCGATGAGTCGATCTCAATGAGCACGTCGAGTTTTTGGGGGAACGCATGTCGGCGTAACATGAGTTGTGTAAAGAGCGCATCGTAGTGGTCGAGCCCATCAACGCCAGAAACGAGCGCACGTGTTGGTTCGAATATGCGGACGTCCGCATCGAGGGCGTCGAATTGTCGTGCGGAAAGGTAGGGGAGGTTTGCGACAATCACGACGTGTTCGCCGAGTGACTCGCCGTTGCTTTCAGAAAAGAGTGGTGTAAGCAGATTGCCACCGAGGAATGCGATGAGTTCGGTGGGTGCAAGACGAATTGCGTTTGTCTTGGCGACGGCAAGGGCGTCTTCGCTTTCGTCGATTGCAACAACCGGTCGGTGCGTTTCGCACGCAAGCGTCACCGCAATTGCGCCGCTTCCTGTACCAACATCAACAATGAGCGTTGTGTTTGTGATGACTTTTTTTGCTTCGTCGATAAGTGTCTCGGTGTCGGGGCGAGGAATAAGCGTTACGGGTGTCACGAAAAATTCGCGTCCGTAAAATTCTTTTTTGCCGAGGAGATACGCGACAGGTTCGTGTTGTGATCGGCGTTCTACGAGGCGACGAAACTGTTCCTCTTTTGGTGGCGACAACATGTCATCGCCATGTGCAAAAAGATACGCAGTCCCTTTCTCAAGTACGAACGCCAAAAGTGTCTGTGCATCCAGTTTTGGATTCTGCACAGGGTTGAGATGTTTTTTTAATATGTCATCTGCCCATGCGAGGGCTTCAAAAATCGTCACATTACTCCTCGTCATCTTCGCTTACCGACGCCGCCAGTTTTCCGTCGCGTTCTGCCAGACGTAACGTCGTGATGACGTCGTCTATATCGCCATCGAGAATGCCGGGCAGGTTATGCCAGCTTTGGCCGACGCGGTGATCGGTGACGCGGTCCTGTGGAAAATTGTATGTGCGAATTTTCTCGCTGCGGTCACCGCTTCCGATTTGACTGCGACGTTCTGCGGTCAGTGCCGCATTCTTTTTTTCTTCCTCGTACGCACACACACGCGCGCGCATGACGTCCATCGCCTTTGCCTTGTTTTGTGACTGCGAACGTTCGTCTTGGCAGTACACGGTAATACCTGTCGGAATATGTACCATGCGAATGGCGGAGTACGTCGTGTTGACTGACTGTCCGCCTGCGCCCGTTGACGTTGTCGCTTCAATCGTGAGGTCTTGCGGGTTCAGCGTGAAGTCGCTTTCTTCGATTTTCGGCAACACGGCAACGGTAATCGTCGACGTGTGAATGCGTCCGGCTTTCTCTGTTGACGGCACGCGCTGCACACGGTGGACGCCTGATTCGTATTTCATTGTGCCATACGAACCAAGACCGACGACTTCAAAAATGATTTCTTTGAATCCACCGAGGTCGTTTTGACTCTGTGACACGAGCGATATTTTCCAGCCATGACTTTCTGCGAAGTGTGTGTACATGCGGAATAAATCTGCAGCAAAGAGCGCGGCTTCGTCGCCACCTGCGCCTGCACGAATTTCGATAATTGCGTCGTTGTCGTCACGAGGGTCGCGAGGAAGGAGCGCGAGTTCGAGGGCGTTTTCCGCGGCAGGGAGTTTTTGCGCGATGTCGTCGAGTTCGGTTTGTGCCATTGTGCGAACGTCGACGTCGCTATCGGCAAGCGCAGCAGTTGCGCCAGTTTGATCGCGCAATAATGTTTCGTGGAGTTCAGCCGCATCAAGTGTGCGCTTCAGTTGCTGGAATGCAATGTTCGTTTCGCGTAGTTTTTTTTGATTACCAAAAATCGCAGGGTCGGCGAGATCCTGTTCGAGTTGCTGAAACGTCTTTCGTTTTTCGTCGATGATTTTTTTGTAGTCCATATTTTATGTTGTACATGGCTTTTCCTGCATGGCATGCTCCACTCCTTGTTCAGCCCCGCAGCCGCAGTCCGTACAGCAAGGCCTCGGCTTACGCCGGCCACGGACTGACGGGCGGTGCCGAACGACGTCGCAAAGCATGCCATGCAGAAAGAGCGTTACGCCCAGTGTATCCGAACTTCGTGCGAAACAAAAACACCCACGCGCTGTGCACGGGGTGCTTTGCTGTAGCTATTTTTCGGTGGAGGTCTTTTTTGCGGCGCGGGCCTTGGCGCGCGTTGCCTCCTTTTTCGCTTTGTCGGCGCTCGTAAGCACTGTTGCCGACTTCTTTTCGGTGCGACCAGTGAACTTTTCAACGCGGCGAGCGCTGTCAATAATCTTCTGCTTGCCCGTAAAGAACGGGTGGCATGCGGCACACAACTCAATATCGATGCGTTCGTTTACCGAACCCGTCGTGTACGTTGCGCCACAGGCACAGACGATTTTTGCTTCTGGGAAATAGGTGGGGTGGATACCAGACTTCATAGTCGAAGGTAGACGCCGCTATGATACGGGGTCGATGATTTATGGGCAGAAAGTTATCAGTGAGGGGCGTTTTTGTCAAACGTCAGCAAGATTGCTACGCTCTCACCATTATGCGAACGCCAATCTCCGATTTTGATTATATTCTTCCTTCCGAGTTCATCGCGCAAACTCCTTTAACGCCGCGTGACGCGTCGAAGCTCCTCGTGATGGACCGTGAGAGTGGCGCAGTCTCGCACCATATTTTTCGCGATATTGTCGATTTCCTTCGACACGACGACGTCCTTGTTTTTAACCAGTCAAAAGTTTTTAACGCTCGACTTACATTTTTTTTCCTTTCCAAAGAGATTGAAATTTTCGTTCTCCGCATTCGCGACAACGAAATGGATGCGCTCGTTCGTCCTCTTAAGAAAATTATTTTTGACGGAATATGGACGATCGGATGTTTTACTCCTATAGCAAAAACTACTGATGGCATTGTGACGTTTCACACAGGAATGACCGCAGCAGAGATGTTTGCGTATTGCGATGAGCACGGCAGCGCGCCAACGCCGCCGTATGTCACGAGACCACTCGCTGATGCGTCGCAGTACCAAACGGTGTATGCAAAAGATGCCGGCTCTGTTGCCGCACCGACGGCGGGGCTGCACTTTACGCCGGAATTGCTCGAACGCATTCGCGCAAAAGGTGTGCAAATGGAATGTGTGACGCTTCATGTGGGTATTGGCACGTTTCGTCCTATGCAATCGGCAACGATTGAGGAGCATGTAATGCATAGCGAGTGGGTGTCGATCGACGATGCGACCGCACAGCGTATTGTGGAAGCAAAAAAATCCGGCCGCCGCATTATTGCCGTTGGCACAACAACGGTGCGAGTGCTGGAAGGAGTCACGCTGCGTCGCGGTCAGCTTGAGGGCTATACGGAGGAGGTCGACATGTTCATCACTCCCGGTTTTTCATTTCGTATTGTCGATGGTCTTATTACAAACTTTCATCTCCCAAAGTCGACGTTACTCGTTCTCGTTTCCGCCTTCGCCGGCCGTGAACACGTTCTCGCTGCATATAAAGAGGCAAAACGTCAGAATTATCGGTTCTTTTCGTTCGGAGATGCGATGTTTGTCGTCCCAGACGCCTAGCGTCTGGGACGAGGGGCGTCTGGGACGCCTCCTCGATTGACGTCCTCATGTGATTCCGCTACTCTTTCTGCACTTATCCCACTCTGCCCCCAGGGCTTTGTTTGGGATAACCCCCAACAAAGTGCCCAACGAAGCCGAAGGCGTAGTGGTACGAAGTGGGGTTTATTCATCTTTCAGATCCGAATTTCGCTGTCGGCCCTTGCCCTGTTTACGGGGTTCCGTCAGTCCGGATCGTTGTAAAAAAGGATTTACATTATGGCACTTCCCGAACTCCTCGACATGTTGAAGGCTGGCGTTCACTTCGGCCACCAGTCGTCCCGTTGGCACCCCAAGATGGCTCCGTACATTTACGGTGTTCGCGGTGGTGTCCACGTCATGGACCTTGAAAAAACACGCGAACAAATTGCAAAAACGACGAGCTACGTCGAAGCGCTTGTTGCGCGCGGCGGCAGTGTGATGTTCGTTGGCACAAAACGTCAGGCGCAGGACATCGTCGCAAAGTACGCATTGTCGTGCGGCATGCCGTATGTCAACACCCGTTGGCTCGGTGGAACGTTTACGAACTTTCCACAAATTTCAAAGCTCATTAAAACGTACTTGGAATTGAAAGACAAAACGGAAAAAGGTGAGTTGAAAAAATATACAAAACTCGAGCAGTTGCAGTTTGCGCGCCAGATTGTTGAGCTCGAAGAAAAAATCGGCGGCATTTCGACCATGATGCGCTTGCCAGAAGTCGTGTTCATGTTCGACGCACGTCACGACAAAACCGCAGTGCGTGAAGCGCTTGCGATGAAGGTGAAAATTATTGCGATTTGCGATACGAATGTGAACCCTGTGGGCATCGACTATGTCATTCCTGCGAACGACGACGCTGTTGGTTCTCTCGATATGATTGCACATTGCATTGCCGACGCGGTGAATGCAGGCAAGGCAAAAGGCATTGCGTCGCGCGCCGCAGCCGCAGCAGTGCTCGCACGACCATCGGCGGAAGAAGACGTGAAGGTGGCAGCGAAGGACCAGGAGGCAGTCGAGGATATGGACGACGCCATGAAAGAAAAACTCGTCGCAGAAGCCCAAGATAAAAAATAATATGAACATTACCGCAAGCGACGTCATGAAACTTCGTGAGATGACGGGTGCCGGCATGATGGAGGCAAAAGGTGCCTTGGCGCAGGCCGATGGCAACATGGAAAAAGCGGTCGATATTTTGCGCGCAAGCGGTGCGGCAAAGATGGCAAAGAAGGCCGAACGCACAACGGCAGAAGGTCGTGTCCATGGGTACGTGCATAGCAACGGCAAGTTAGCCGTGCTTGTCGAAGTCATGTGTGAAACCGACTTTGTGGCGCGTAACGAACAGTTCGTCGACTTCTGTGGCGACTTGGCCATGCACATTGCCGCAAGCGCTCCGCAATATGTCACCCGCGAACAAGTGCCGAGCGAAATTGTTGAAAAAGAACGTGCGATCATTGCCGAAAGTCTCGCAAGCGAAAACAAACCGGCAGAAATCATGGCGAAAATTGTCGAAGGCCGTTTGAGTAAGTTCTACGCCGACGTTTGCCTTATGGAACAGGCATTCGTAAAAGACGACAGCATGACGATCACCCAACTTCTCGAACAACGTATTACCCAAATTGGAGAAAACATTCGCATCGGGCGATTTACGCGCATGCAGTTGGGGGTTGAGTAGCAAAAAATAACAAGCGGAGCCGCGGTGGTTCCGCTTTTGTGTTATACTCACAGCAGAAATTTTCATGGGGGCTATGGCGCGGATTGCGATAAATGGTTTTGGGAGGATTGGGCGGAGTACGCTTAAGGCGGGGTGGGGGCGGAGCGGTTTTGACGTTGTGGCGATCAATGACTTGACCGACGCTGCGACGTTGGCGTATTTATTGCAGCACGATACGAATTACGGCATGTGGGACGTTGATGTGAAAGTGGGCAAAAATATGCTCGTTATCGACGGTGTAAAAATTCCCATTTACGCGGAGAAAGATCCGTCAACGCTTCCGTGGAAAAAGCTCAAAGTTGACGTGGTTATTGAGTCGACAGGTTTTTTTGTCACCGAAGAAGGTGCAATGGCACACATAAAAGCAGGTGCAAAGCGTGTTGTGATTTCTGCTCCTGCAAAAGGCGGCAATGTGCCGACGTATGTGCTCGGCGTGAACGGTGACCATCTCGCACACGAATCGGCAGCAATACTGAACAATGCGTCATGCACCACAAACAGCGTTGCTCCTGTTACAGAAGTGATGGATCGTGTGTTTGGTGTCAAAAAGGCGATGTTGACGACTGTGCATGGCATGACGGCGTCGCAGTCTCTTGTCGACAGTCCAAAAAAAGATGTGCGCGAAGGGCGTGCGGCATCGCAGAATATTATCCCGACGACAACCGGTGCGGCCATCGCGGTTACACAAACGCTTCCACAGCTTGTGGGTAAGTTCGACGGGCTGTCGATTCGTGTGCCGATTTCTACGGTGTCACTTTCCGACATGACGTTTGTGCTGAAAAAGAAAGTCACGAAGGAAGACGTCAACAACGCACTCATCGCCGCGTCGAAAAGCAAGCGCTACCTTGGCATTCTTGGCGTCTCTCACGAACCGCTTGTGTCGAGCGACTATATTGGCGACCCGCATTCATGTATTGTCGACCTTGCGCTCACGAATGTTGTCGACGGTGACCTCGTAAAAGTTGTTGCGTGGTACGATAATGAATGGGGTTACGCGAACAGGCTGTGTGAATTAGCATTAACGATTGGATAACTATATGCGAACAGAATCTTTTTTCGACCGTCTTGGAAGCACCGCACAGCAACGTTTTTTTGGAGTCAGTTTTATTGCATTACGCATTGCACTCGGCGGCATGTTCTTTTTTTCAGGGCTTGCAAAGTTCGGCGAGTGGAGCGCGGAGAGTTATTTACTGAAAGCATCGGGTCCTTTTGCTGCGTGGTTCCAGTCGCTTGCGGGGAATGGTGTTGTTGACGCACTGAACGCGTGGGGCATGGTGCTCATTGGCCTTGCGCTCGTTATTGGCTTCTTGGTTCGGCCTGCGGCGATTGCAGGTATCGCAATGATGACACTTTACTATTTTGCACATTTTGTGGAGAACACGGCCTATGGCTACATCGACCAGCACGTCATTTTTGCCCTCGTATTTTTCCTATTCGCTGCAGGTGGTGCGGGTAATGTGTTTGGACTAAACGCACTTGCCCTCCGTTCGTTGCGCCACCCGAACGCATTTGCAAAATATATGTTGGGGTAGTGGTCTACTATGGAACATCGTCCCCGCGTCGTTATTATCGGTGGAGGGTTTGGGGGTTTGCGCACAGCGTTGTTGTTGTCGCGTCAGCGCATGCCACTCGAAATCATTCTTGTTGATGCGAACGACGTGCATGTGTACACGCCGTGGTTGTACGAAGTTGCGTCGGGGCGTACGGATGGTGTTTCCGAGCGTCATCGCCGACGCTTGCGCCACTCGGCGAGTTTTCCGTTTATCGATATTCTGCGCGGCACGAATGTGATGTTTCGTAAGGCAGTTTTGAAGAACGTCGACGCAGAACGCCGTCACGTACTTTTTGCGGACGGGAGCACACTTGCATTCGACTCACTCGTGCTTGCAGTAGGGAGTGAATCCGCAATATTTGGCATTCCCGGACTTGAGCGTCACGCCTTGCAACTCAAAACGGTTACAGATGCTATTGCCATTGAAAACAATATTACCTCACAACTCAAGAATGACAACGCTCTCCATATTTTCGTCGCAGGTGCAGGTTCGAGTGGCGTTGAACTTGTTGCTGAGTTGGCAACAATGGTCGGTGCGCGGCAACGGCGCGGGTCGTTGCCAAAGGGTGAGGTGAAATTTTCGCTTGTCGACGCGGCGAGCAGCGTGCTTTCGATGTGTAGTCACGGTGTGCAGGTTGCAACGCTTCGGCGCTTGCAAAAACTCGGCATCACCGTGTTGCTCGACACGATGGTAACGAAAGTGGCAGAGGACATGGTGACGCTTGCACCGAGGCAGCGCTTGCCACTTTCTTCGTCGCGCGAAGTGCCGTACACCTGTTTTGTGTGGTGCGGCGGTGTTGCGCCGAACCATGTGACGTTGGCGTTGCCTTTCACGAAGGACGCCCGCGGCCGCATTGCCGTTGATGTGTCGTTCGAAATATTGGGACATGCAAACATTTTTGCACTGGGAGATGCGGTTGCGATGGCGGATTTCGACCTTCCCGCCACCGCACAGGCGGCAGATGAAACCGCAAAGACTGTTGCGGAAAATGTCGTGCGTGGTTTGCGGCGTCGCGCACTTAAAAAATATGTGCCGCCACGTCGGTGGCCATTTGTTGTCGCAGTCGGCGGTGCGTATGGTGTTGCTGATGTGTTTGGATTGACGCTGACAGGTTGGCCTGCGTATGCACTTCGTCGTCTTGCAGATTTGCGGTACTGCGTTCGTACATTTCGATTTTTTACTGCGCTTCGTGTGTGGCGATTGCGTATGAAATTTTATGGCAAAAACGATTAGTGGACTTCGCACGTGGACTGCCGCCGACATTCCTACAGGATGCCGTGTGCTTGTGCGTGTTGATGCGAATGTCACCATAAAAAATGGTCGAGCAGATATTTCAGCGAGCGGAAGAATTGCGCGGAGCATTCCCGAAATAAAAAAACTGCTCAAACGTCATGCGCGGATTATTTTAATGACGCATCTCGGAAGTGATACGGAATCAACTGCGCCGATCGCAAAAGCTTTCTCACAATTGCTTGATCGCCCTGTTCTTCTTGCGAAGGACGTTGTCGGGAAAGACGCGTCACAACTTTCCGCACTGCTTGAGCCGGGTAGCGTCATGATGCTCGAGAATTTGCGTAGCGATAGAGGGGAGGAAGAGAACGATGTCGCGTTTGCAAGACATCTTGCCCTCCTCGGCGACGTATATGTGAACAACGCATTTGGTGTATGTCACCGAAAACATGCGTCTGTTGTTGCAATGACGAAGTGTCTCCCGAGTTTTGCGGGAGAGCTATTGGTGCGTGAAGTCAGTGAGTTGACGCAGCCGATCGCAAAACCATTTGTTCTTGTTGTCGGTGGGGTGAAAATAGATACGAAACTCCCGTTGCTTGAAAAGCTTGGTGTGCATGCTTCCTGTGTTGTCGTTGGCAGCGCGCTTGCCGACGAACTTGCGCATCATCCAAAACTTTCAAAACACGTTCACAGCCTTCTCGGTGATAAACTTCAATTGCCTATCGATCTTCGCCGTGATGCGGATCATCATGCATTCGACGTTGGAGCGAAAACTGAAAAAATGTTTGCAACGTGGCTTGAGGGCGCTGCGACAATTTTGTGGAACGGCCCCGTTGGTGTCGTTGAGCACGCGGCTGGCCGTCATGGTACTACGGCGCTCGCCAATGCGATCATGGCGTCGTCCGCCCGCACTATTGTTGGCGGCGGCGATACGGTTGCATTCCTCGAGTCAATGAAGATAACAAAACAATTCTCGTGGGTCTCAACAGGCGGCGGCGCGATGCTTGCTCTTTTGGCTGGTGAAAAACTTCCGGGGCTTGAGGTGTTACGGTGAAAGATTTTTCTGCACGGCCGCTTTGTTTTCTGCTATACTTCAGACAATTGCTTTTCATATTTATTTTATGGCAACAAACGGGGGAGGTTTTTGGCCGCGATGGGACGAGCATAAATTATTTTTTGTATTGCTCGCGATATTGATGGTGTATGCAACGGTGCTCGTATTTGTACACATTGAGAAGACGATTGTTGAAGTACGTGGCGTGGGGTTTGCCGATCAAACTGCGCCAACGATTTCGGTGACCGGTGAAGGTAAAGCAAGTGCGGTGCCCGACATTGCAAAAGTCGATATGATCGTGACGAATAAGGCGGCAAACACGTCGGCGGCACAAAGTGTAAACACCACGGTTATGAATGGGCTTATTGCGGCTATGCGGAATGCGGGGGTTGCGGAGAAGGATTTGAAAACGTCATCGTATAGTGTGTATCCCGTGTACGATTATGACGTGAGTCCTGCAACGATTACCGGCTACGAAGCGTCGCAAACATTGAGTGTGACAATCCGCGATACTGAAAAATCGGGTGCAATTTTGGAAGCGGCAGGCAGCAATGGTGCGACGCAGATTGGGAGTCTTCGTATGGAGGTTGACGATGAAACTGACGTGAAGAGCGAAGCGCGAAAGGCGGCGATTGCGGATGCACGCGCTGAGGCCGAGAGTATCGCAGCGGCGATGGATGCACGTCTTGGACGTGTCGTAAGTTATTACGAGTCAGAAGGTGGAAGTATGGGCTTTTATTACGAAGGGGCGATGTTGTCCGATAGCATGAAAGTGGGCGCACCCGACATTGCAGAAGGGGAAAACGAAACGAACATTACGGTGACAATGACATACGCCATTCAGTAAATCTGCAACTCTCCCATCACAACATACTCCGCTCCTTGTGAAGCCCCGCAGCCGTAGTCCGTACAGCAAGGCCTCGGCTTACGCCGGCCACGGACTGACGGGCGGTGCTACACTGCGTCGCAAAGTATGTTATGACGGGAGAGATCGGAGAAAATTAGAAGGAGTTATGAAAGAACGTATTGACGTTATTCATGCACACGAAATTCTCGATTCGCGTGGAAACCCCACGTTGAACGTGACGGTGATGCTCAAAAACGGCCTGCGAGGGAGTGCATCGGTGCCGAGTGGAGCGTCGACGGGAGTTCATGAGGCGCTTGAATTGCGAGACGGCGACATGTCGCGGTACCGTGGCAAAGGTGTGCGAAAGGCAGTAAAGAATGTAAATGTGACGATTGCAAAAGCGCTGCGTGGCATGGACGTTTTTGACGTTCGAGCGCTCGACGACGCAATGCGTATTATCGATGGTACGGAGAATAAGCATGTGCTTGGCGCGAACGCCATTCTCGGCGTGTCGCTTGCGTGCGCACATGCGGGTGCACGGAGGGCGAACACGCCGCTTTACGAACACATTCGCAATGTGTTCGGGTTACGCTACAACGGGTTTACGCTGCCAACGCCGTTCATGAACGTGTTTAACGGCGGCCTGCATGCCGACACGAATCTCGACATGCAGGAATTTATTATTATTCCCCACGGATTTAAAAAGTATTCTCGAAAAGTACAGGCGGGGAGTGAGATTTTTCATGCGCTTGGTGACGTGCTGCACGCTGATGGGCTCGACACGGATGTGGGGAACGAAGGCGGCTACGCACCAAACGTCGGCAAAACAGAAGTTGCGCTCGAGTATTTGGCAAAGGCGACAAAAAAAGCAAAATATAAACTTGGTGGTGAAATTGGATTCGGCATCGACGTTGCAGCGAGTGAGTTCTATGACGCCAAAAAGGACAGGTATATTTTACGGACAGACAGACGGAAATTGAATGGGGGAGAGATGATTGATTTGTATGAGCAGTGGCTGAAGAAATATCCACTCATGTCGGTTGAAGACGGGCTCGACCAAGACGCATGGGTGGACTGGGCGATGCTCACCAAGCGTCTTGGCAAAAAAATGCTGCTCGTCGGGGATGATCTTTTTGTAACGAATGTAGAACGAGTGAAAATGGGACTTTCGCAAAAAGTTGCGAACGCCGTGCTCATAAAGCCAAACCAGATTGGTACGCTCTCGGAAACGATCGATACTATTCTGCTTGCGCAGAAGCACAAATATAAAATAGTTATCTCGCACCGTTCAGGAGAAACAAGCGACACAACGATTGCCGACCTCGCCGTTGCGGTGAACGCGCAGTACATCAAGTCGGGCGCACCTTCGCGTTCGGAGCGGCTTTCGAAATATAATCGACTGCTTGAAATTGAGGAGGAGCTAGATGGAATTTGACGCCCCCGCAGCCGCAGTCCGTACGGCAAGGCCTCGGCTTACGCCGGCCACGGACTGACGGGCGGTGCCGAACGACGTCGCAAAGCATGTAGTATAGGGATATACACCATGCTAGTCGCTCGATCGCTACGCGGCGAGTTCGTGATCGTAATGCCAGCCGCTTGTGCGTTCGAGGAGCATGGTACCTGCGGTTGTGGCACGCTGCCAAGCATGTTGGCCGAAGCGTTTTTGTATGGTGTTGAGTGCGCCAAGTACAGAATGCATTTTTTCGGTTTTGCGAAAGAGTGATGGGGGTACACTATTTTTTTGCAGTGCGCTGACGGTAACGCCGATGAGTCGAACACCGCGTGCATAGTCGATGTTTGGCAGCAAAATACTCCACGCACTTTTTGCAATGCCAAGCCCGTCACGCAAGGGTTCCTTGAATAGTTTGTCGCCGCCCATCTGTGAAAAGTCCCCGTAACGAACGAATGCGTTCACGCGAAAGCCGACAACATAGCCGTGCTGCATTCGTGAGGCGACGCGGTCGGAAAGTGCTAAGAGATTTTTCCATACGTCATGTTTGGTTAGGAGATTGGCAGGAAAAGTGTACGAATGACCAATAGACTTTGCAGGGGCGTCGACGGCGAGCGGTGTGTTGTCTTTTCCATGTGCGGCATTTGAGAGCCATGCACCATGACTCTTGAACCGCGCAACGAGTTGTTCTCGTGAAATTGCGCGAAGTGTGGCGACTGACGTTGCACCCATTGTTTCGAGTGCGCGTTCGGTTTGCCTGCCAATGCCACAAAACTCTTTGAGCGGCCGCGTGGCAACAAACGCTGCAACATTTTCTGGTAGTACAACGGTGAGGCCATTTGGTTTTACTGATTCGCTCGCAAGTTTTGCAACAAGTTTGTTTGGCGCAACGCCGATGGACGCCGTGCACGCACTTCCACACGCCGCTTTGAGTTCCGCACGAATCGTCTGCGCCAGAAGTGTCGCGCCGAAATAATCTTGCGCGCTCTGTGTAACGTCGAGAAAGACTTCGTCGGTGCTGAATTGTTCAAGCTGATCCGCATATTTTGTACAGATAGTAATAAGACGATTGGTAATGTCGCTATATTTTTGAGGGTCTCCGGGGAGAATAATGAGTTCGGGGCATATTTTTTTCGCTTCCCATGTGGACATTGCAGTTTTGACACCGCGCGCTTTTGCTTCTCGTGATGCCGTCGCCACTACAGAGCGCGTCGACCCTCCCAATCCCTTACCCTTTCCACCAACCGCAATTGCTTTCCCGCGTAGAAACGGATTCGCCTGCTGCTCGACGCTCGCAAAGTAGCTATTGAAATCGATGTGCATGAGTATGGGCATATGGAGAGTGCTTTTAATCCGTATAGATCTCCACCAGTCTCCATTCGAGTGTCTCGGTGTCGAAGCGTAGCTTCATGAAATTAGTTTTGTCGGACACGGAGAAGTAAAAAATGCGTTTTGCACCTTCAAGAGCGCCGTGCACCAAATTGACGCATTGCAATGGGTACCGACGGTTACTCCACCGTACTTCGCGAGGGCGAATACGGTGGCCAAAGAAATCCACCGTCACCTCGATGGGGTCGTTCATGTAGGTATGCATAAGTGTAAAAAATGTATTTTTATGTATGCAATAGTCCCCTCAATTTTTGCCTCATCATGCGTCGATTGAAGAGCAGACGGAACGTCGAACGGAGGTTTTGATTGCGACGCGCAGAAGCAAGAGTGCGATAACCGAGCGTCACATTGTAGTGACGAGCAATGAGTGATGTCATATTTCGTAGTTAAAATTTTCTTATTACTGCGCGGACGATGCCCTGAATGTTTATGTCGCCTTTAATAATGATAGGTTTCATGGTGCTGTTTGCAGGCTGGAGGCGAATGTGATTTTTTTCGCGGTAGAAACGTTTGAGTGTTGCATAAGCGTTGTCGAGGAGCGCGACAACGATGTCGCCGTTTTTGGGAGAATGTTTGCGTTCAACGACGACCATGTCGCCGTCAAAGATGCCATCTTCGATCATGGATCTGCCCTTGACTTTAAGTACGTACGAATTCATGGCGTCGACCACATAATTTGCAGGAACGGCGATGGCTTCGTTTTCTTCGATTGCTTCGATGGGCTCGCCTGCGGTGATGAGTCCTGCAAGCGGGAGCATGATGGCAAGCGGCGACAGCGGTTCAGTTTCGACGACCTCGATGCTGCGTGCGCTGCCGTTCTCGCCCGTATTGATAATGCCCTTTTCACACAGCGCCTTAATGTGTTGGTGAACCGTTGCGGGCGAACACAGCCCGAGTTCTTTTGCGATTTCGCGGTACGACGGAGTGTACCCATTTGCGCGAACAAATGTTGCCACGCAGTCGAGCACCTGACGTTGTTTTTTCGTAAGGGGAGGAAGCGGACTCATATGTACGTTCGTTATCTGTTCGTATTATCTCGCGAACAAAAACCGAACGCAAGAGCAAGGTGGGGATAAGTATGTCCACGACTGAGTCGTGGACATACTTGCACAAGAGATTCTTCGTCGCGTAGAGTAGGGGCACAAACATAAAAGCTGTATGCTAAAAATCGTCGAAGCGCCGCTTGCGGGGCAGCCGGATAAATTGTGTGATGCCATGGTTGAAGCGATTGTCGACGAGTATATTCGTCGCGATCCGTTGAGTCGTTTAGATTTGCAGGCACTTGGCACGAACGGCATGGTGATGATTGGCGGTGTGGTCGATAGTAAAGCCGACTTTGACGCGGCGGAAGTAGCACGGCGGGTGTATACGAAAATCGGATACAGCGATGCAATGTCGCCGTTTGTAAATGTGGAACGGCCAACAGAGGACGTTGCGCGGGGCATCGTGCACGGTGGCGCGCAAGGCACGGCGGTTATGTACGGCTATGCGACAAGAGAGACGCGGGAATTTTTGCCGCGTGCGGTAGTATTCGCAAACGCAATTGCGCGGCGTGTGAACGATTTGCGCACCATCGACGAGCGATTTTCGTGGTTACGTCCTGATGGAAAAGTCCAATTGGCGATGGATGGCGAACGCCCGATTGCGGTGTCGCTTGTCGTTGAACACACATCGAACATTGACCTTCCGCAGTTGCAGTCCGCACTGCTCGAGCACGTCATTACACCGATTTGCGGCGAGCACGAGGGAATGAAAATTTTTATTAATCCAAGCGGCAAGTTTACGAATGGCGGATTCGCGAGTGGCGTTGGCGTGAGTGGTCGAAAGGTGTTAGCCGACACGTACGGCGGGTTGTTGCCGCACGGTGGAGCGTCGCTTGCAGGGAAAGACCCGCTGAAATCCGCGCGTGCAGGCACATACATGGCGCGCGCAGTGGCGAGGCAGTTAGTTTCGGAGGGTGCGGCGCAGAATGTGTTGGTGACGGTTGCGTACACCACGGGCGTTGTCGATCCGATTGTGTTGACGGTGCGGGGTGGCGGTGGCGAAGAATTGACTGACGTCGTTCGTGCGCGTTTTGATTTCCGCCCTGAAGCAATTGTGGAACGCCTTGGGTTACGTCGTCCGTTGTATGAAATGAGTTCTCGTTTTGGCATGTTCGGCCGCGATGAATTGCCGTGGGAGTCGCCGTTGACGTGATATACTGCGGGTATGAAACGGGGGACGATCGGATTTCTTTTGTGTGCAGCATTTGTTGGTGCAACGAGTGCAATATTATTGTTTCGTGCCGATCCTGAATATGTGACGGTCGTGAGCGACGATGGTTTATTGACCGTGACAGGTTTTGCGCGGGCAGAAGGAATCGCTATTGTTCAACCGCTACATACGATTGGTATATACGACGTCACTCCAAGCGGCGGCATGCAGGACTTGCTTGCGCAACTTCGTTTTACATCGAGTACAGTCGTGTCAGATGACGTTGTGCGGTTCAATGAAGCAACTGCAATGTGGGAGCGGCAGAATGTTGCAAATGTCGATGGGTATTTGGTGTTACGAACTGCGCATCTCGGGCGGTTCTCGGTGTTTCCGCATGAAGACGTTGCTGCGCCGGACTTTGTGAGTGTGTATGACGCACTCCGCAATGCGGCGCCCGCAAATGCGGTTGGTTATCGCATTGTCGTTGGATATGAATATGATGCGGGATCTCTGCATCGACCTCGCAGACGTATCGACGACATGGGGCAACAGGGTGGGTGCGGGGGTGCGGTCATGCCCGGAAAGGTCATGCAATATTCTGCGGACACGCGGAGTGCCAATGTGCTGGTGAATGACGTGCAGACACTTGTCGACTTTACGTTTTTCGCAACGTGGTTTGTCGACGACACAGGTTGTCCCGAGGGCGTGCCTTTTCACTCCGCGGAGTCGTATGGTATACTCCCGTTATCAATATAAAAAATGTAGTTTGTAAACTGAAAAACTATGGAAGACATTTCCGCAAAAAAGCGCACGGTGGCGCGACGCGCTCCACGAAAGTCGACCGCGAACATCATGCCTATGCACGGCGTACAAAATGCCATGCCGCAAGCGTCGGTGTGCCATGCGTGCAATTCGTTGCCCGTGGGGAGTATTGAGCTGACGGCACTCATGCTCGTTCTTGTGTTTTCGCTCTCGGCAGTGTTATTCACTTCGGTGTACGCGCTGCAAAACGAACAACAGAAAGTTTCGCAACTCGAAGCGGCCGCTGCAAGTGTTGTTAGCGAATAGTTTTATTGAAGAGAGGGGGTCTTGGATTTCCAAGGCCTCTTTGTATAAAAATGTATGAAAAAAATTTCCTTTGGAGTTGTGACGCTTGCGTTCGTGACACTTCTTGGTGCAGGATGTAGCACACAGACAGAAACGAAGATTGATGAGACGCAAGACATTACCCCTCAAACTTCAGATACAGAAACACAAAATCCAGAAATAACGAATACCACTATGCAGGCATCAACATTTGAAGGAGTATTGCCGAACGAAGAAATTGTTGGGAAGCAAATTCACATCACGACGTCGAAAGGTGACATCGTTTTTAAACTTTTCCCCGACACCGCACCACTCGCTGTGTCGAACATGGTATCGCTTGCGTCAAAAGGTTTTTATGATGGGTTGACGTTCCACCGCCGTGTTGAAGGATTTGTTATTCAGGGCGGCGATCCACTTGGGAGTGGTTCGGGTGGACCGGGATACAAGTTTGCCGATGAACTTTCCGATAGTCGGACGTACACGCGTGGTATCGTTGCTATGGCGAATTCGGGCGCAAACACGAACGGCAGCCAATTTTTCATCATGCTCGCTGACTACGCGTTGCCAAAAAACTACACTATTTTTGGTGAAGTAACGGCAGGCATGGACGTTGTCGACGACATCGCAGTTGGGGACGTAATGACGAAAGTCGTTGTCGAAGGGGCGGAGTGATATACTCACTTCATGCCAAAAGTCATCACCGAAAGTAGTTTTTACAAGTATCTTAAATGTCCTTCTTGGGTGGCGCATGACGCCAAGGAGGATCATTTGGTTGAAGACGCATTGCGGATCAAGTTGCAGCAGGATGGCCTGTTGCGCGAAAAGCATTTGGCATTGCTTGCGAACCGCCCGATGGTCGAAGTGGTAAGTGACGACCTCGACCACGCAGCGCTCCAGACATTGACGTTCATGAAGGAAGGCAGCCAGACGATTTATCGACCCGTGCTTATGCATGGTCATTGGATTGCGCGACCAGATATTTTGGAGCGTGTCGAAGGAAAATCGACATTTGGCGAATATTACTATGTTGCGTGTGACATTAAGCGGTCACGTCGACTAAAGGACGAATATTGTTTTCAGGGTTGCTTTTACGCCGAGTTGTTAAAGGTTTCGCAGGGCATAAAACCTGTGCAGGGGTATGTGATGCATAGCGGCGACGGTGTAGTGGACGGATATGTGCTCGAGGAATATGCGACACGCTATCATTTGACGCTCGATGCGATTGAGCGGATTTTGGACGGCGAGGATGCACCGCATTTTTTGACGAGTGACTGCAAACAGTCACCGTGGTTTGGGCGATGCAAAGCACATGCAGAAACGTGCGACGATTTGTCGCGCATCAATCGTATTTGGCGCAGTGAAGTGCAGTCGCTCGAGGGCGCAAATATCAAAACAGTAACGGAATTTGCCGCTGCAACAAAAGATTTTCTCGTCGCACAGGTGCACGGCATGACTGCCGACCGTGTAGAGTTTTTACACATGCAAGCAAAGGCGCTTGTGGAAAATCGTGTCATTGTGCTCGGTACACCTGCGTTACCATCGCTTGACCACTGCCTTGTCATCGACGTCGAAAGCGACCCGTTGCGTGAGCTCCATTATTTGATTGGTGTACTTGAAGTCGACGGCGATACACAAACATTCAAAATATTTCTTGCAAAAGAACCTGGTGAGGAGCGGAAAATGTGGGAAGAGTTTTGTGAATACTTGACCCTACAAGCTACCACCTACCACCTATCACCTATTCTCCACTACGGCTGGTACGAAATGGACGTGTTCAAAACGCTGCGCGAACGCTACGGTATGCCAGACGCGCTCGTCGCTATGCTGCCGAAATGCATGCTCGATATTTTGACGCCACTGCGTGAACACGCTATTTTCCCTTTGTCGTTCTATTCGTTAAAGGACGTTGCGAAGTACCTCGGATTTTCTTGGCGCACACAAGATGCGTCCGGCATGGACAGTGTGAGTTGGTACGAGGATTGGTTATTGCATGGAATAAAACAGGATCTCGACCGCATTGTCGATTACAACGAAGATGATGTTCGGGCGACACTGCATGTTGCAAAGTGGCTGATAGGAAAACACGAATAAATTTTTTATGTTTGCATTTCCTGACCTTCATCCACGAAAGTTTACATCCATGCATGCGGTTATTTTTGTCGCCGTGGTTGCGGTCTCGATTGTACTCGGCGTTGTGCGATTTTTTCGTGATGACGTTCCGCCGACGTCAGACGTTCCCGCGGTAGCGTATGATGATGTTGTACCAGAGGAAAGAGGTCCGGTGGAGGTGGAGCCGATAATAATTCCGAGCAAGCCTTCGAGCAACGAAATATCTGCTATAACTTCCGTACCTGCCGTATACAATCTCGCCGTGCCATTTACGTCGCAAGCACCAACAGGGAATTGGGATGCGGTGCACGAAGAAACGTGCGAAGAAGCGGCGGTGTACATGGTTGCTGAATATTTTGCAGGTACAAAAAGTGTGACGCTTGATACGGCAGATGCCGATGTGGCGATGCTCGATCTTGTTGCTTATGAAGAAGCCAATGGCTACGGCGTGAGTGTGAGCGTGACACAGCTCGCCGATATTATTCGCGCGACGTTCAACTTCACCGTGGAGGTCGTCGAAAATCCGAGTGCCGACGAAATAAAAGCGTTTATCGCCGACGGGTATCCCGTTATTGTTCCTGCTGCAGGGCGCACACTCGGCAACCCATTTTTTACGGGTGAGGGGCCGCTGTATCACATGCTCGTGATTCGCGGCTACGACGAAACGCATTTCATAACGAACGACCCTGGAACGCGTCACGGCGCAAATTATCTCTACACATTTGACGTCCTCATGTCCGCTATCCACGACTGGAACAACGGCGACCCAACAACCGGCGCCGCAAGAGTTATTGTCATGAAGCCCGTTGTCCGCGACTGAGTCGTGAACATACTTATCCACATTTATGACGCCTATTATTACCGTCGCCGACTATCTCACGCTCATTAACCACGCCCTGCGGACAATTCCGTCTGAGGAGGCGGTAATTGAGGGCGAGGTTGCAGACTATCGGGTGAGTCAGGGCAAGTGGGTTAACTTTATTTTGAAGGACGAAAAACAGGAGGCCGCAATTGCATGTTTTGCGACAGTGTTCAGTTTGTCGACGCCGCTTGCGGACGGCATGCGGGTGCATGTTCGTGGTTACCCGAAAGTGTTTGAGCGGTTTGGGAAACTGTCGTTGAACGTGGAGAGTGTGGAATTAGTTGGTGAAGGCGCGCTGGCAAAGGCGTATGCGACGCTAAAAGCAAAACTTGCCGCCGAAGGGCTATTCGATGCTGCACGAAAGCGTCCGCTGCCACGGTTTCCCGATCGCATCGGCGTTATTACGTCGAAAGAAGCGGCGGCGTACGGCGACTTTTTGCGAATTCTTAGCAATCGTTGGAGTGGTGTCACTGTGCTTCACGCTCATGTTGCGGTGCAAGGGAAGGACGCCGTGCAGAATATCTTGGACGCCTTCGCGCAGTGTAATGCAATGAGTGCCGACGAACGGCCAGATGTATTGGTGCTCACACGCGGCGGGGGAAGTTTGGAAGATTTGCATGCATTTAACGACGAAGCGGTTGCGCGCGCCGTGTTTCAGAGTGTTATTCCTGTTGTCGTCGGCGTAGGGCACGAGCGTGATGAGTCGCTGTGTGACTTTGTTGCCGACGTTCGTGCGTCGACGCCGAGTAATGCAGCAGAACGGTGCGTGCCTGACAGGGGCGACATTTTGCAAAGCGTCGTGTATGCAATTGACCACATGCAAACAACGTTTGTGCATCGTGTCGAGAGTGCGTCGCAGCGCATTGAACGGTCGATAGGCATGGTCGATAGGTTTTTTAGCGACATGAATACAAGACTTGTTCAAGCAGAACGGCTCTTGCGGAGTGTTGACCCTGTCCGTGTGCTCGACCGTGGTTATGCAATTGTGCGAGCAAATGGCGTTGTCGCGAAAAATGTTTCTTCACTTGCCGCCGGCGATGCAATACGCGTACAATTGGCTCGCGGAGAATTCGAAGCGCTTGTTCGTAAGGGTGGATCTCGTGCCCGACCTGTTGCCTCGAATGCTCAAGCATCAATGCTATGATTAAAAAACAATCTTTTGCCGAAGCGTTCGCAGAGCTTGAGGCGATTACGGAGTGGTTTGAAAAAGGCGACGTTGACTTAGACGAAGGATTGAAAAAGTTCGAGCGCGGTCTTGTGCTTGCAAAAATGTGCAAGGAAAAATTGGGGGAGGTTGAAAATAAGGTTATTGAGCTCAAAAAGAAATTTAACAACGAGGCCTAGGCCTCGTTTTTCTATGCCAAAAATGCATCTTGCTGCACATGAACCAATCGTTATCTCGCTTGGTGGGTCGCTCATTGTGCCAAACGGTGGGCCGGATGTACATTTTTTGGGTGCGTTCCGTACGTTCGTGCTTGACTTGCTGAAGAAGGGTCACAAAGTCGTCGTGGTTTGTGGCGGCGGAAAAACAGCACGTCACTACATCGACGCAGCGTCTTCTGTATTATCGTCTATCGAAGCAGAAGATTTGGATTGGATTGGCATTCACGCCACACGGTTGAATGCGCACCTGCTTCGGACGCTTTTTCGGAGTGTCGCGCATCCGCATGTTGTGAAGCATCCCATGCGAACGCCGCGGCACTGGCGAGAAAAAGTGCTCATTGCGGCAGGGTGGAAACCGGGGTGGTCAACAGATTACGTGGCGAGTCGCATTGCGGGACTACTGAGCGTGAAGCATATTGTGAACGCAAGTAACATTGATGGTGTATTTACCGCCGATCCGCGTAAAGATGCAAGCGCAAAAATGCTGAAAGAAGTTTCGTGGCACGACTATCGAAAAATGGTGGGGGACGCATGGAACCCCGGCCTCTCGGCGCCGTTTGATCCTGTGGCGTCGAAGTATTGCCAGCGTCACGGGATTGCTGTTGCGATCATTGATGGCAAAAACCTCAAAAATATGGAACGCCTTGTCCGCGGCGACGAATTTCATGGATCGTTGTTGGCGTAGGTGTGGATACGTATGTCCACGACTCAGTTGTGAACATAAACAAGAGCCCCGTCCGGAGACAGGGCTCGGACGGGGTTACGGGCTGTTGATCTCGACGTTTTTCATGAGCCAATCACTTCGGCGACGATCTGGGCTTTTCTGTCCTCATCTTCCTGCAGGACTGCGGCGCGAACCTCTTCCATCATGATTGCGTACTGCTTGATCTCTGGCAGGCGAAGATCGATCTCGTCTTCAGTCATGCCCCCTCTTGTGCGGAGGTGCTGACGTTGGGCGTCTTCGTCCATTGCGAGAAATTCTCCCGCCAAATCACGGGACAGGGGATGTGCAGAGATGTACATTGTCACTCCTATGAAAGGCGGTTGAGAGCTGAGCGGGAAGTCCGTACATAGTACACGATAACAAAAAATGTGCATTTTGTCAATAAAAACGCCCTCAACGTCACTTGGTGACGTTTAACGTCACCAAGTGACGTTGACGCCGATTGAGGTTTTGTTTACTATGCTTTCACCATCGACCCGCAAACACTCTGGTTTGGCCATATGGCCAGTAAGTCCAGGTGAAGGATCGTCATCAACATTTGTTGGTTTCTCTCTGTTTGCGGCCTCTTTGGCCGTAATTTTTGTTCGCACAAGCAACCTATGCCAAAAACTCGCGCACAAAAAGCCGAGATCGTGGCAAAGCTTGCTGACCGGTTCGCACGCATGAAGGCCGTCGCTTTCTCGTCGGTTTCGGGCTACACCATGGCTCAGGCCGACAAACTCCGCGAAAAAGCTCGCGAAGCAAACGTCGACGTCTTCATTGCGAAGAAAACCCTCCTCCTGCGGGCTGCCAAAGAGGCTGGCCTTCCTGAGTTGCAGGGTGAAGTCATGGACGGATCCGTGCTCACCGCCGTTGCATACGGCGATGAAGTATCGGCCGCCAAACTTCTCAAGGAGCTCACCAAAGAGAACGACCAGATGGCGCTCTTGGGAGGTATTCTTGAAGGGAACGTGATCGACGCCGCCGCAGTTACGCGCCTCGCGGCATTGCCGACGAAGCAGCAACTGCTTCAACAGCTCGTTTCCGTGCTCAATGCACCTGTCAGTGGTTTTGTGAACGTACTCGCCGGCAACCTTCGCGGTCTTGTGACCGTCCTTGGTGCCATTCAAGAAAAAAAGGTTTAACTTTATATTATGTCCGACGAAGCAAAGAAAGAAATCCCTGCGAAGTTTCAGCCCATTGTTGACCTTGTCGACAAGATGTCTGTGCTCGACCTCTCCGAGTTGGTAAAAACTCTCGAAGATCACTACGGTGTGTCCGCAGCAGCTCCTGCCATGATGATGGCCGCACCTGCAGCGGGTGCCGCAGCAGCCGAAGAGAAAACATCGTACAACGTCGAATTGACGGCATGCGGTGACGCAAAAATCAACGTCATCAAAGCGGTGCGCGAAATCACGGGTCTTGGCTTGAAGGAAGCAAAAGATATCGTCGACGCTGCACCAAAGATGGTGAAAGAAGGTGTCGACAAAGCAACTGCCGACGATGTAAAAGCGAAGCTCGAAGCAGCAGGAGCGACGGTAACGATGAAATAATAGACACAAAAAGCGCGGCGAAAGTCGCGCTTTTTGCTATCCACAGATTTGCTCTTGCGCCTGAAAGATACCAGACGGATAATGCGTGAGTAATTCTTCACGAGCGAATATGGAAGGAGCATGTGTTGCGTGTGGCAAGGAGTGCGAGGAATGTAAGGCGTCAGGGAGCATGGTGGGCGACGAATGTCATTGTGGTGAAACGGTGGAAGAAAAGTGTGAAGGGTGTGGACATGCCATGAGCGGTTGCACCTGCTCAGCATAAATAAAAAATCACACGAGAGTGACTCGTGTGATTTTTTTTATTGCTTGTCCACAACTGAGTCGTGGACATACTTATCCACAGTAGTCGTGATCATTGCAAGAGATGTGTCGTTGTAAACGTCATCACTTTTGCCGACGTTGCGACGAGAATTTGTTTGTCGCCTTCACGCACCACGAGCCCGACGCTATTTTTAAGCGCATCCGAAGAATACTGTGTAACAATATCGCCCGACTCTTTGTTATAGACGATCACGCGCCCCTCTCCCGCGTCGAGAATGTACAGATATTTCGACTCGAGCGACGTCCAGATGTCGACGGGGTTTGTGAGTGCGGGAGCAATCGCGTCATGGTTCCACGTTACCTCATGCCCACTTTTGAACTGTACAATATCATTCGCGGTCAGCACATACATATTGCCGTCGATCGCAATTTCTCGGGCTTTGGTTAGGTCGGACGACCGTGCAGAAATCCATGTGGTTCCTGCCTCATAGCCGTCTCCCTGAGGACGCATTTTTACAATTTGTTGGCTCGCCGCCGACAACACATATAATGCGTCATTGTAGCGCACGATGTCTTCAACACCCGCAATGCCGTCGACGCCGCTTGCAATGGCATGCATGGTTTTTGCGGCGGTGTCGACACGACTCAAGCGGCTGCTACTGTCGACGAAAAGCATGTTCGCGCCCTCTTCTGTCGACGTATGGATGCCGCTTGCTGTGCCATTTGATGCACCTTCCTTGACAATAGTGTGTTCCAGTTCGTTCACGCGGAATAGGTCACCGTCGATTGCAAGTGCGTAGAGTGTTCCGTTGACGTTTGTCAGTGTAGCGAGCCCTGCTTCGTCGGTTGAGAGTTCGGCGATAATCGATGGTTCAACTATAGTCACTTTGCGGATTTTTGCTTGTAATGCGGTGAGCGCATTGCGGAGCCCGTCGACGCGACTCGTGTGCGCTTTGCTATCGGATTGCAAGGTATCGAGAAGTGCGGCAGCCTCGGTGAGGAGTGCAAATGCTTTGTCGGTGTCGTTGTAAATAAGGCTCGCGTCGGCAGCAGACGTTTTTTCTTCGACACGGCTTGCGGCAGATTGAAATGCTGTTTCGGCTTGTTTACGTGCAGATTGGTGACCCATGAATACTATCGATCCAATGAGTATGACGACGACACACACAATGCCTCCAATGATATATTTGCTTTGACGGGGGAGCATTCGTATACGTTCGACGCGGCGAGCGATCGTGGAGGTTAATGCAGATCCAGACGTTCCTCGTGATTTCTTTGAAGCGTCAAAAATACGTTGCACAAGAGTGAGCAAAAGGCGGACAGCTATTTTTATCATTGCAACAATAGCCACAAGAAGTACACCGAGAATGTGCACAACAAGGCGTGTAATTTTTTTGAGCATGCTCTTGTAGCCTCGCGATCCTGGAGCGGCGAGTTTTCCACTGATTGCGGCGACAGTGCGACGAATCGCCCCGGTAATGTCGGTGCCTTGTTCGCCGAGAAGGTCGGCTGTTTCGTTTTTCATTGTGCCAAGTTGTGTGAGTGATGCAATGGGATTTATTTTTTTTGGTGGTCCGCTCTGGTCGTCTTCGTTCGCAGCAAAACATAGCGCGCCATACACGGCGTCGTGGGGGAGAAATTGCCGAATACGTTGCAGGGCACCTGCAGGAGGAAGCGTAATGAGAATGTCCTGTAAATCAGTAATGGAGATGGTTTGTGCGGGTGTGCGTGTTGCGAGGTAAAAAATATCGCCGGGGTGAATTTCGCCGTCAAGAATGGTGATGAATGGTTTTTCCCATGAAGACTCTGTCTCGGCGCGAAATTGAGCATGCAGCTCGTAAATGACAAATCGACGGTCGGCGGTTTTGTGAAGAAATAATGCGCTCAAACCACCAAGGCCGCTTGCGAAGAGTTGGTTTTCGGTGACGACGCCAACAATGGCGTCAAACGCAGTAATAGGGATGCGCGGCATGACGTTGCCCATTTCTGCGAGGCTCGCATTGCAGTCGGCAAGCATTGCTTCGAAGCGTCGCGCGATGTTCGCGTCACCTGTCATGGCATTTTTTCCGTGGTCGAGATGTGCCCGAAGAATGCGGGCAATGACGTCGCGAACGCTTGGATCGTTATACGTAATTGAGAACAAACCGAAAACTTTTGCCCTACCGCCGTCGACAGGAAGGAGTATTGCGTCAACGAGCGTATCGCCTTCCACCCCTGAAGATGTCACGAGGTCGGCAGCCTTTATGATGTTTCGTTGTTCAGGCATAGTTGCTCCTGTACACAATTTTAGTTACAGTATAGCGGAAGCCCACTTCGACACAAGCAATTTACCCACTATGGCAAGTTTGATCCAGTTGCCCGCACCCCAAAATGTCGCTGATTTTCGCATTGAACAGCTTTTTGGCTCAAAAACGCGTGCGCGGCTTTTGAGCCTTTTTTTGGAAAATCCTGAACGAGCATATTACGTTCGAGAGCTGACGCGAGAAATTGACGCACAGCTCAATTCGGTGCGGCGAGAGCTCAAAAACCTCGTCGATTTTGGAATTGTGCTTGAGGTTGAGGGGAAGATTTTACCCAACGAACGAGATGTCGTCGAAGCTGACGGGCAAAAATTTGAAAAGAAAAAGTTTTATCGCGTGCATACGGGTTTTCCTATTTTTGACGATTTGCGTGGAGTCATGAAAAAGTCTGCGGTTCTCATGAACAACCAAATTGTTCATGACCTCCGGGAAAAGGGTCGCGTTGATCTTCTTCTTCTCACGGGAAAATTTATTGACGCAAAAGAAACGGTCATTGATTTGCTTGTTGTTGGTGAGCTCGACCAAAACGTTGTGCGCCAAACTGTCGCTGTTTTCGAAAAAGCCGTTGGTCGTGAAGTCAATTATACGTACATGCCAAAAGACGACTTTTATCATCGAAGGGAATGGGGCGATCGTTTTCTGACGACAGTATTGGAATCAAGGTGTATCGTGCTCGTAAATGAGTTGGGATCGGTATGAGTGTGTTGTGCATTGATGGGAGAGACATTGCGCATATTGGCGTTGGAATCGCCGAAAATGGCGGAGACGTATGGACGTTCGCCGACTATACGGTTCACGACGCCCGACCCGAGGACTTTTTGCGTATCGTGACAGAGTCTCTTACACCCTCGATGCTACCGTTTACCGCTATTGTCGCAATTACTGGCCCTGGCTCTGCAACTGCGCTCCGCACGTCTCTCGCCACAGTGAATACGATTGCCTTCGCTCGTAATCTCTCTTTGTATGGCTTTGCATACGACGGAGTTGATGCCGAAGGCGCCTTCTGTGATTTTCTTTCACGTCCAAGATCCCTGACTTTTCCGTTGCTTCTTCCTGTTTACGCCAACGCCCCCAACATTACTGAGTCAAAAAAAGATGCGTTACGCAGAACCCTATGATAAAGCGATTTGGTCAATATGGCGCACACCGTGTGCTTGAGAGTATTCCAGGACTTCTCGTGTGGGGGACGTTTTTTGCGGCCGTGCTGGCAGCATTTTTTGCGCCTGTTGCTGCAATCATTTTTATTATTATCTTCGACATCTACTGGCTTTTGCGCGTTGTGTATTTCGTCATTCACCTTCTTGTAGCGTTTCGAACGTATCGTGCGGTACAGGTGGTCGATTGGTATGCAAAGTTACAGGAGATTCCGCGGTGGGAGCGCATTTATCACGTTGTCATGTTGCCAACGTACCAAGAAGAACTTTCGATTTTACGACATGCATTGACGAGTATTGCCGAGGGTCCATACGAAAAAAGTCGCATGTTCGTATTTTTGGGAGGAGAAGAAGATGATCGTGAGGACTTCTTGCAGCATCGTGAAGTATTGTTGCGTGAGTTTGGCACAATGTTTGGAGCGCTTGAGTTTACGGTGCACCCGTCTGGCGTTGTGGGGGAAATCCCAGGGAAAGGTTCGAATCTCCATTTTATGGCCGGAGAGGTCAAAAAAATCATAGATGCGCGCGCTATTCCGTACGATGACGTTGTTGTTTCTGCGTTTGATATTGATACGGTTGCGCACACGCAGTATTTCCCGCGACTTGCGTATCTTTTTTTGACGGTTCCGAATCCTACGCGCTCGGCGTATCAACCCGTAACGCTGTTTTCAAACAATATTTGGAATGCAACGGCTCCTGTGCGCATTGCGTCCTTTGGTACGACGTTTTGGCTGCTTTCTGAACTTGTGCGTCCCGAGCGTTTATGGACGTTTTCCTCGCACTCCATGTCCTGGCGCATGCTTATTGACGTTGGATACTGGGAGCCAGATCTGGTTTCGGAAGACTCGCGCATTTTTTTGCAAGGGCTTATGCGCTACGACGGCGACTATCGGGTAACGCCGATGTTTTTGCCTGTTTCGATGGACACGGTGACAGGCGCAACATATTGGGAGAGCTTGGTGGCGCTTTACAAACAGCAGCGTCGATGGGCATGGGGCGTTGAGCACTTTGCATACATGATTACGAAATTTAAGGAGCATCCTGCCATTCCAATCCACACAAAAATAAAATATGTGTTCAACCACATGGAGGGGATGTATACATGGGCAACGGCTCCTGTGCTTATCTTCGTTCTCGGTTATTTGCCATTTTTTACCGTCGGCCAAGCGCAAAACGCATTCATTACCAATTCGCCGTTTACGCTCCAGTGGATCATGCGTATCGCCACGCTTGGCGTCTTGGTGACAGGCATGATGAGCTTTATTTTTCTCCCTCCGCGCCCAAAAAAAATGGGTTGGTACACGTGGATCGTCCACATCGCGCAATGGGTGCTTTTACCCATTACGTCTATCGCATTTAGCGCACTTCCTGCAATTGATGCGCAGACACGATTTATTTTTGGGAAGTATCTTGGTTTTAATGTCACAAAGAAGCACGCCGCCTCCAGAGATTACAGTGGGTAGTATGCGCATCTACATTCATATTCTTGTTTGGAACGATCGTCGGTACTTGCCTGATCTTTTTGCGTCTCTCGATACGCAGACGAACAGGAATTTTTCGGTGCGTATTTTGGACAATGGCAGCACAGATGATTCTTACGCATATCTTCGAGAACATTTTAGCCAAACCGTGGTTGCGCGAAATGTCCGGAATTTGGGTTTTGCACAGGGGCATAACCAGTTGGTGCGTTTTACGCTTGAGCATTTGCCCGAAAGTGAACTCGATGACAGTGCAATACTTATTATGAATCCCGACATGATTCTTGCGCCTGACATGATTGAGCGGCTTGCCGAAGCGCTCGACGCTGATTCGCATGTCGATGCAGTTCAGCCAAAGTTGTACCGTGCATTTGGTGAGCACCCAGGGGACGAAACGCTCGAAGAAACAGTGAAGTCGGATATTCTCGATACGACGGGAATGCGCGTCAAGAAGGGCTGGCGTATGGTCGACAGAGGGGCGGGGGAGATTGACAGAGGACAGTACGACGCTGTTCGCGATATTTTTTGTGTGACAGGAACGTGTGCGCTATACCGTGCAACGGCAATTCGTGATGTGCTTATGAACGGGGAATTTTACGATGGGGAGTTCAACACATATCGCGAGGACTGTGATCTTGCATGGCGGTTTCGGGCTGCAGGGCACAAGAGTGCGTTTATTCCTGCTGCAACCGCGTGGCATTACCGCGGAATGTTTGGCGCGGAGAGGCAGTCTTTATGGAAACGTATAATAAATCGTAAGGGCCAACGGCCGTTTTTTGCCGCGCTCGCAACGCGCAACCAACTTTTCGTGCTTCTCAAAAACCTTTCGCTGGTCGACCTTTTTCTGTCGTTGCCGCGTATTATGTGTGGCGAAGGTGTCCGTGTACTTTACGGACTTTTGTTCGAACCAAAAACACGCAAACTCTTATTGGCAGCTTTTTCGCTCGTCCCCTCGATGCTCCGTAAACGGGGTCATGTGCAGGCTTCACGAACAGAAAAGCCCCGTGTGCTCCGTTCTTATGTCCGTTGACCTCTCTATTCTCATTGTCCACACGTTCGAAAAGCGTCTTGTGCGTCAAACGCTGCGTAATATTCGCCGCGCCGCGCCGCGCCTTTCGTTTGAGGTTATCATCATCGACAATAATCCTGCGGCGGGAGTCGAACAGATGCTTGCCGATGAGTTTCCTCAAACACGCTATGTTGCCATGCAGAAAAACTGCGGTTTCGGGAGCGCGATGAATGTAGGTATTCGGCAAGCGACAGGCAAGTACATTTTGGTGTTCAACCCCGACATTATCGTCGGCGCGGGTGGACTCGAAGCTCTCTATGTATTTATGGAGGCAAATCCTGACGTCGGCATGGTAGGGCCACGGCTTGAGAACCCTGATGGCACACTGCAATACTCCTGTTATCGTTTTTACGAACCAATGACGCCCGTATATCGTCGTACACCGCTTGGTCGGTTAGAGAGAGGCAAAAAGGCGATTGCACAGTTCCTCATGGACGACGTTGCCCACGATACTATTCAAAACGTTGACTGGGTGATGGGCTCGGCGATGTTTACGCGCAAAAGTGCATTTGATGATGTTGGTGTGTTTGACGAGAACATTTTCATGTATTTGGAGGATACGGATTTATGTCGACGTTTTTGGGAGAAGGGTCATCGTGTTGTCTACAATCCGCGCATTTCTATGGTACACTATCATCGTCGAGCGTCGGGAGATGGCAATTTGTTGCAGCAGTTGCTTGCGCCTATGACGCGTCATCATATTCGGAGTGCCATTTATTATTTTCGCAAATACGCAGGTAAGCCAAACCCTCGTGCAGAATTTATTGAACAGCAGTCCCGAACTACCCCTCACGCAACCTAGCGCTGCGCGGGTTCAGCGTCGCCGCAATCGCCTGACGTGTAGCCTTGTCGTGCTTGTTGTCACATTGGTGTTTGTGGTTTTGAGCCTTGTGGCGGTGAGCCGTTTGGCACAGTCACTTTCGCGTATTAAAGACGCTGCTGCCGAAGCGCAAACATCGCTCCGTGTGGGCGATATTGCTGCCGCAAGCCTTTCGCTTCGTGATGCACGAGTTGCAATAATCGACGCGAAGAGTGGCGTTGCACTCGTGCCATTTTTGCGTATCGTGCCATGGGTCGGCACTCAGCTTTCGGGACTTGACTACACACTCGACGCTGCGCTCAAAACCGTCGATGTCCTCGAAGAGTCACTCAGCATCGTGCGCAACGTTGCCGAAGTGGCGGGGGACGCACAACACCTGGTCGGCGTTACCGATAGTGACGTCCCGTACCACGAACTTTCTGCATCTGCTCGGTCGGCGATGCTGCACGAGCTGCATGATGTATATCCCGCACTGCTTTCCATGCAAGTGAAACTTGCGTTGGCAAAGAGCGACATTGCGCGACTCCAAACGCTCGATGCTTCGCCACTGCTCATGAATGCCATTTTGCCATTTTCGACCGCACTCGACCCGCTTTCCGACGCCGTGAATTTGCTTACTCCGTTTGCTGCCGTGGTGCCCGACTTGGCAGGGCTCGACGCTGACCGCCAATTCCTTCTTCTGTTTGCGAACAATACTGAGCTGCGTCCAGGTGGTGGGTTTTTGGGCGTATATGGTTTGGCAGTGACAAGGGACGGCGAAATTGTTGGGTTGTCGACCGACGATACCTATAGCCTCGATAATCGCGTTGCCGCAGGGTACATGGCAACGCCTCCAACACCTTTGGTGCAATACCTCGGGAGCACGTCGTGGTACTTCCGCGATAGCAATTGGTCGCCTGATTTTCCATCGTCGACGAGGGACGCGCTTGCGCTCATGCGGCAGGAATATGCCTCGGCGGGTGAACCTGTCCCAGACGTCCATGGTGTTCTCATGTTTACGCCAACGATGATCGGTGATCTTCTTTTGCTTCTTGGCCCTGTGACGATTGATAATCAGACGTTTACGGCCGATAACGTCTCCGACAAACTGGAGTACGAAGTGGAGTTGGGGTATGCCGAGCAGGGTATTCCTCCGCATCAACGTAAAGATATTGTTGCAAGGCTTACAGGTACGGTTGTCGACAGGTTACTTGCGTTGCCGTCGTCTTCATGGCCTGAACTGTTTGGCGTGCTTACGGAAGCGTTTGCACAAAAGCAGCTTGCGCTTTGGAGCCCTAACGACGCGACTGAGGCGGTGTATATGGACGCAGGCTGGGCAGGACAGGTGGCAATGGGTACAGCCGACGACGTGCTGATGGTTGTCGATGCGAACATGGCTGCGCTTAAAACCGACCCGTATGTTGACCGCAGTATTGCGTATTCTGTAGTTCCGGACTCAGAGGGGTATATTGCAACGGCGAGCGTCACTTATCACAATACTGCAGGGTTTAGTTGGAAAACGACACGGTATCGAACATACACTCGGCTCTACACACCACTCGGCAGTACATTGCTTTCTTCGTCGGGTTCGCTTATAAATGACAAAATACAAAACCAGTTCGGGACAGAAGGCGAGGTGACGACGCAAGACGAACTTGGCATGACGAGTTTTGGTGCGTTTACGTCTGTTGAACCGGGAGCGACACAAACGCTTTCGTTTACGTATCGCTTGCCACAGTCGGTTGTTGACGCGATTCGGGATGGTAGTTACGAACTTCGTGTCTTGAAACAGCTAGGGGCAGCGAGTCATGATCTTTCCGTTCACGTCCTGTTCCCGTCCTCCGTTGCCTACGCAACGCCAGCCGAGTCAGAGGAACACTGGAACGACAACGCCTACGACGCCACCACGGTGCTTGATAGCGATAAGACATTTGTGGTGGATGCAAAATAGCTCAACATTCTCCCACATGACATACCCCACTCCTTGTGAAGCCCCGCAGCCGCAGTCCGTACACAAGGCCTCGGCTTACGCCGGCCACGGACTGACGGGCGGGGCTTCACGACGTCGCAGGGCATGTCATGTGGGAGTGTTGTAAAACAGCCCCATTGTAAACTGCCTGCACGTCGACTAGACTACTCATAGTCGTGAGTAGGTTTTTCTATGTTTCAGAAGAAAATTGGTATTGACTTGGGAACAACGACGGTGCTCGTCTACGTGCCAAAACGGGGAATCGTGATTAACGAGCCGTCAGTTGTTGCTATTTCGAAGATCGATAAAACGATTTTGGCAGTAGGGAAAGAGGCAAAAGATATGCTTGGCCGTACACCGGACACCATTGTTGCCCGTAGGCCGCTGAAGGATGGTGTCATTGCCGACTACCGCACTACGGAGGCGATGTTGCGGTATTTTATGAACAAAGCGCTCGGTGGCGTGCGCATTTTTCGTCCTGAAGTCATGATTGCAGTACCGGGAGGTATTACGTCGACGGAACGACGTGCAGTGATCGACGCAGCAATAGCAGCAGGTGCAAAGGCGGCGTATATCATTAAACAGCCGATCGTTGCCGCAATCGGTGCGAATATCCCTATTGGCAGTCCGAACGGGCACATGATTGTGGAAATTGGTGGCGGCACGAGCGAAATGGCGGTCATTAGTTTAGGTGGCATTGTGGCGTCGACGTCAGTGCGAATCGGCGGCGTGAAGTTCGACCACGCGATTATGGAGCATGTGCGCCGAACATACGGTTTGGCAATAGGAGAACGAACGGCGGAAGAGATTAAAATTCGATGTGGTAGCGCGATGTATTTGAATGAAAAATTACGTATGGAGGTGAAGGGGCGCGACATGATTACGGGACTCCCTAAACTTGTCGAGGTGTCGAGCGACGATGTCACTGAAGCCATTCAACCGCTTCTCGAGGGGATTTTGACGACGCTGAAAGAAGTATTATTTGAGACACCGCCTGAACTTGCGGCAGACGTGATGGACAAGGGTATTGTTATTTCTGGCGGTTCGAGCCAACTGCGTAATTTCGACAGGTTGATTGCAGAGTCAACAGGCGTCCCGACTTATTGCGCCGAAGATCCACAGTTATGTGTCGCTCGTGGTACTGGCCTCGCACTCGAAAACCTCGAGGCATACAAGCGCAGTGTTTTCTCTTCGTGATGTGGGCACCTGAGCGGCCCACATATTTATCCACACAATATGCGCATTGGAATCGCGGTAAACGACCTCACGCTCGACAAGAAAACTGGCGTTGAGCGATATGTAGAGCGTTTGGTAGCAGAAATGATGATGTTCCCGCTCGTTGAAGGTGACAGTGTTTTATTTTACGTATCTCACCTACCCTCTACCTCCTACAACCTACCCGCTGGGTGGACATGGCGTGTCCTTTCTTTTCCTTTTCCTAAAGGCTGGACGCATTTGCGACTCAGTTATGAGCTGTGGCGTAATCCGCCCGATGTATTTTTTAATCCGTCACATGAAATTCCGTGTTTCGTTTCTCGAAAGACAAAAGTTATCTCGACGGTACACGATGTCGCCTTTCGAAAAGTCAGAGGACTCTACAGTGCAAAAAATGTAGCCAGGCAAGAATGGGCGATAGCACGTGTTATCAAAAAGGCATCGATACTTCTCGCGATTTCTGAGGCAACAAAACAAGATCTCGTGTCGCTTTTTCACGTTCCTGAAAGCCGTATTGTGGTGACATCGCTCGGTGTTGATGCTGCGCACTTTGCCGTTGCTGACAGAGCGCGCGATGAAGTGCTTCAGCGATATCGTTTGGCACATGGGCGATATGTCTTGTTTGTGGGGCGACTTGAGGAAAAGAAAAATGTCGTGACACTGATTCGTGCATTTGCGGAGTTGAGGAAGGGATTGGGTGTTGGCCATCCGCTCGAGCTTGTGCTCGCAGGAAGGTGGGGGTTTGGCGAAGAACGAATAAAAAATGTACTCAAGGCTGCAGGAGAAGGTATTCGCGTCGTTGGTTTTGTTCCGGACGCTGATTTGCCGTCGCTTTACGCGGGGGCTTTATGTTTTTGCTTTCCTTCGATGGAAGAAGGGTTTGGGCTTCCCGTGCTCGAGGCTGCAGCAGCAGGCGTTCCTGTGATCGCGAGCGACATTCCTGCATTGCGTGAAGCAGCGGGAGATACGGCAGTTTTTGTGTCACCACAAGATACAGCGGCATGGACATCTGCACTCCGTGATATGGTATTTGGAACGAACGAGCGGGAGATAATGATTGAAAAGGGGAAGTCACACGCATTGAAAGCAACATGGCATGATACTGCGCAGAAAACATGGGATGTTATTCACCGTCACTCGGTGACGTTTAACGTCACCGAGTGACGGTGACTCAGTATGTTTAAGGAATTAATTCGCGACATAATACGGCTCGGGTTTTCTGACAAAGAAGCAACGGTGTACGTTGCGTTGTTGCGGTTGGGAAGTGCGACGACACAAGACATTGCAGACGAAGCGCAGATGAATCGTGCGACGACGCATGATACGCTCGAACACTTGAGCCGCTCGGGGCTTGTAACGCCATACGCTGAAAACGGTCAGAGGAGATTTTCTGCTGAACCGCCAGAGCGTCTTTTGAACGTTCTTTATTTACAGCGTCGTGAGGTCGATCTACGGGAGGACTTGGCTGAACGACTTTTGCCTCAACTTGTTGCCATCAACACAACGAACGTCACGAAACCAAAAATTCGCTACATCGAAGGCATCGACGGTCTGCGTAACATGCAGCGTGAATACGAAACGTATGACGGCGAACTTATACAGCTTTTTGGGTACGACGCGTTTCGAGGGATTGAAGACAGAAAAATGACGACAGAGCATCAGGAAATGTTGACACATGGTGGAAAGCTTTTGGTACGTTCTATCGCTGTCACCGATGAAAATATTACTTTTCCTAAGCATCCAAGCATTGAATACCGTCGCATTTCGCCGTCGGTTATTGCGGTCAGCGGGGAAGTCACTGTGATTAAAGACCGCGTTGTGCTGTTGTCCTACACAAACGGTATTATTGCTATTGAAATTACGTCCCAAACGCTTGCGGACACCATGAGGGGTATTCTCGAGCTTGCGTGGTTTGCGGCGGAAAAGTTAAAAACAAATTAAGAGGGAGGGGAGAAAAGCAAAAATCTGGAGGGAGGGGCGCAGTGATCGTCCGAGGACGATGTGTGCCGTGGCAGCCTGCATGGCGATGAGTGAGCCGGAGCCCAGTCATGCAATCGGATACCGACGTGAAAAGCCTGCTCGCACAAGCGTGACGCGTCATCTCTCTCTACCAGATTTTTGCGGGCGAGCCATCTTTCGATAGCTCGCCCATGATTTCGTTTACGCCTCACTTTCGACGTGTACCCCGAATGTCTCGAATTCCGTGAGCATCTCAGCACGAAGGCTCCGACCCTCCATCGCTTTCGCGAAGGCGGTGACGTTTGCCTCTGCGGTGGTTTTACTGTCGACAGCGACATTTGCCTTCGTCGACCAGTAGCGAACGGCATCTTGCACTTCTTTCGGCCACGCCTTGTTGACAGGCGCCTTTTTCGTGGCGGGTTTCCTGTTGGGTCGCCGAGGTTTTTTGACTTCCTCGGTGGTGACGACGATCGCTGCCACGGCTGCTACAGGAACAATTCCCGATGTTTCAACTGCCGCATGCATGAACTGAAGGTCGGGGTGCTTCGCCTCGAGTGCTGCATCCAGCAAGCGTTTCGCGATTTCGCAAGGCTTTTCGAAATCTCCATTCTCGAGGAGATGTACGACAGGATTCGCGGGTCGTTCCCGTCGAAACATGATGTTCAGTGCATCGTTGATGCGCACGAGAACGGACTTGTGACGATTTGTCTCGGCCTCTCCATGAAACTGGAATTGCGCTCCCTCTTGTGCGATGCGTTGTTTGCCGCCGCGACCGACCGCCGAGAGCAAAACCCAGATAGGGCCGTGCGCAATGAGACAGATCGCGGTGTATCGAACCCACTGTCGCATCGTCATTGCGTCCGGATGACACCGTGGCACAATGTCGAAGA
>CALRHD010000003.1 GCA_943359325.1 Candidatus Uhrbacteria bacterium
GATTGTAGCACAATCTATACTCTTGCGTCTTTACGGGCTGATTGCTACACTATCGCCGCGATTGAGAATCGTGGGACGGTAGTTCAATTGGTTAGAGCACTGCCCTGTCACGGCAGAAGTTGCGGGTTCGAGTCCCGTCCGTCCCGCCAGAAAAGGTCTTAGCTTCGGCTAGGGCTTTTTCTTTTTGAACTGGCGTGCTAATGCGTCCCTGCTCATTGTAAACAAAGAGCCCCTCGTTCACATTACTGCGAAAGAAGGGCTCGAGGAGACGCTACAGGCTACACGCTTCCGGTTGATTGGAGTTGTTATCGGCCTGAATCGGAATGCATTTTCCAGCCACACCCTGGTAGCCGTAGAGACTCACCCATTCACGGCTCGTGCCGATCTTGTCGCGGATGTCGGCAGGATGAACAGCCTTTCCGTACAGATCGACGATCGCGCCGGACTTTTCGTCCGCGTGAACGCCCTGCAACCAGATTTCTTCCGAGAGACCTGCTGCACCGCGGGCACTGTGGGGGACTTTGCCGAGCACGACCGCGAGCGTCCGTCGTTGGACACCATCATCACTGTACGCCATGAAGGCGTTGCCGTCGGGGCGAACCGCCCTGTAGACGACCGGCGTGGCAAGAGTGGAGGGGGCGGCGTCAACGCTCGGCGTGGCACTTGCCGTTCCGGGTTCGTCGTCTGCGTTTTCGCTTTGCGCGAACAAGCTCCGTGGGTCGATCTTGTGTGTTCTCCACCATGCAGGGCCTTCGATGGCTGCTACAGTGATCAGTAGGGCGGATACGATTGTGGCGACGACCCATAGGAGGATGCCTAGGAGGATGCTCGCCGTCGACGCTTCGGGTTTGGTTGGCTTGTTCGTGTCGTGGGGATTTGCCATTTGTCCTCCATGGGACGGGTGAGTGTGAGGTGGCACCATCGCGTTGTGCGATGATGACTCAAGAACGTAACAAAAAACCCCGATTTCGTCAATCGAGGTGGGGTTTTTTTGTGTCTTTGCTTACTTTACGGCGTCTACGACTTTCGCAAACGTGTTTGGGTGCTTTTCGGCCAACTGCGCAAGAACCTTGCGGTCGATGGTCACATTGGCGATTTTGAGAAGGTTGATGAATTTGGAGTACGACAGGTCAAAACTGCGAACGGCAGCGTTGATTTTGAGGTTCCAGAGGTTACGGAACGTGCGTTTCTTCGCGCGGCGGTCGCGGAATGCGTACACACCCGCTTTCAACATTGCGGGGCGAGCAAGACGAATGCGGTTTTTGCGACCCCAGCTAAAACCCTTCACCTTTTTGAGAAGGTTGCTGCGACGCTTAGTATGTTGTGTTCCTCGTTTTACGCGTGGCATAAGCAATTATTTGATTTTTTGGTAGGGAAGTTGGCGCTGAATGCCCTTACGCAACGTGGACGTGACGATCATGTCGGTACGCTTGTTGCGGGTCACTTTGCCCGACTCGCGGGAGTTAAAATGTGCCTGACCTGCTTTGCGTTTGATCATTTTACCGCTTTTGGTAACGCGAATGCGCTTGGCAGTGGCTTTGTGGGTTTTCATGGACATACGGGATTTGGAAAGTTGGCAGCAGTGTAGGGGAATGGCGGGATTTGGTCAACTGTATTCTAGGACGCTCGGGCAAGAACCATGAAGAGTTTGCCTTCTTGATTTTTGAGCGCCTGTTCGACCTTGATAGGGTAGTGCGCGCCAAGCTGCGTCGTAAAGAGTCCAAAAACCTCTTTTGCTTTGTCGAAATGGGCACGTTCGCGGCCGCGGAGGATCATTTCCGCCTTTACTTTGTTGCCATGTTCAAAGAACTTTTTCGCCTGTTCGACGCGAATGGTGAGGTCGCCGCTACCAATGCGCATAGTGAGACGAATGCCTTTGATTTCGACTTCTTTCGACTGCGCGCGTTGTTTTCGCACCTCCTTTTCCTTCTGATATTTAAAATGGCCGGCGTCCGCAAATTTACATACAGGCGGGTTTGCTTTTGGCGATACTTCAATAAGGTCGAGGCCGCGTTCGCGGGCAAGAGCAATGGCCTTGTGCGTCGGCAAGATGTCGAGCGAAACGTCATTTTCATCAATAACGCGCACTTCAGGCACGTCAATGCGTTCGTTTGCCCGGTATTCGGGAATGTTGAATTTTGGTTTTCGTTGACGGTGACGATGTATGCGCATGGCCGTTTGGTTACAATAGTGTGGACAGCGTACAGGATTGAGGGGGAAAATTCAAGTTGTTGACATTAAGCGACGACTTGATCGTTACTTCAATCGCTTATTTCTAAAAGCTATTCCAGATGCTGTTTTTAAATATTTTTCAAAATCTAAAGCCTTCTTTTTATCAATGAAAGAGCAATAAAACAGTATTTTCCAAGGCCTGAATTTATTGGTATGAGAGGACTTTCCTCTATTATGTTCATCCAACCTTCCCCCTACATTTTCTGAAAAACCAGTATAAAACTGCTTTGGAAAATTGATGCTTTGAATGATATAGACGTAAAACATGTTTTATAACTATAGCCCTTCTTCGCCAAGGCTACGAAGGGCAGCCTTCGCCAAATCTTCTTGCTGGCGTGCCAATCCGCGCGCTTACGCTATGGATGGCGAGCCAGCCGAAGCTTTAGCGAAGGCTGGTGGACTTGGAGAGAGTTGAACTCTCGTCCGAAAGATTGTTTCACGACAAATTTTTACAAGCGTAGCTGCACTTGCATGCACTCCCGCACTGAAAGCGCAGCGAAATGCGCGGGGCGTGTTGTTGCCTAACAGGTTACAGGGGGCGGCAACGGTTCCCGAGTCGAGCTCGCTTATATAACACCCGTGATGCACTAGCGAGCATTGTGAGACGGATGGGAAGCACGCTTACGCGGCGACCAAGGAGAGTGAAGGAACGCGGAATGCTTTCGCAGCCGACGCCTTTACTCGTGAGAAGGTGTTTGCATTTCTCGATTGCATCGTGTGATAACGAAGGACGATGCATCTCCGACTTGTTTGCGCGCAAAACGGAATCCCCGTCGATACCCGTCAAGCCCGTATACTTCTTTGCATCTCTCGGTCAATGTCGCGTTTTTTGATTGCGTCGCGTTTTTCGAATTGCTTTTTTCCGCGTGCAAGCGCAAAACCAACTTTGACGAGATTCTTTGCAGTATAAACAGAAATTGGCACGATGGTCAATCGTTCGGTGCCTGCGCGGCCCGCAAGTTTGTGTAGCTCTTTTTTGTGCACAAGCACTTTTCTGTCGTGCGTTGGGTCGTACGCGATATTTTTTCCGGCCTGTGGATAGGCACCAATGTGCATACCGCACAAAAAAAGTTCGCCACGGCGTACATGTAAAAACGCGCCTTTCAAATTGACGTGCCCCAATTTTGCCGCTTTTGCTTCTGCACCCGTCAACACCAAACCACCCTCGAATTTTTCGAGGAGGAGAAAGTCGTGTGTGGCACGGCTGTTGGTTGCGAGTGTGGACATATCATTTCCGTGTAACTAAGTCATACGCCGTGTGACTTAGTTACACGGAAATGATACACTATCATCACTATGCTGCGACGAAAAGAGGATGCACCTCATGGTGCGACAGTGATCACGATTTCGACAGGAACAATTTTCCGCACGATTTGTATTGTGCTCGCGGTTGGTTTTTTGTATGTCATTCGCGACATTGTCGTGTTGTTTCTTGTCGCGCTCTTGATTGCCGCACTTATCGACCCGTTCGCAGAGCGACTAAAACGTGTAGGACTGCCGCGTGGACTTTCTGTTTTCTTTATCTACATTATTGGCCTCGCGATGTTGGCGGGCGTGTTTATTCTTGTTGTGCCGCCGATGGCGCATGAATTATCGCAGCTCACGAATGTTTTTGCGCCGCTCTTGTCCGACACGTCGTTTGGTAATATTCGTGACATTATCCAAAACGGCACATGGGCGCAGGGGGTCGAAAGTATTGCGTCGACGATACAACAAGCAGGTGTGCTCGAAGCGATCCCGCAACTGGGCGGCGTATTGCAGGGCGCGTTTGGTGGCGTTCTTGCGGCGTTCGTCGTACTTGTACTCGCGTTTTACATGGTGGTTGAAGAAAATGTCATTCGTCGCGGTATCGCGCTTTTTGCGTCGCCTGAGTATCAGCCGTTTGTTACGCAGCTCTCGGTAAAAATGCGTGAAAAAATCGGCGCATGGTTGCGTGGCCAGTTGCTTATCATGTTTTGCATCGGCCTCTTGTGTTACATCGTGCTCATCGCCTTTGGCATCCCGTACGCACTCGTCCTTGCGCTTTTTGCTGCGGTGCTCGAAGTCGTTCCGTTTTTAGGACCAATGCTGGCGGTCGTTCCTGCGGCAATTATTGCGTTTTCGGTGTCGCCCTTGCATGCCGTGTTTATCATGGTTGCATATTTTGTCATTCAGCAAGTTGAAGGTCATGTGCTTGTGCCAAAAATTATGCAGAAGACGACTGGACTTAATCCCATTGTGAGTATCATCGCAATCTTGATCGGCTTCCAAGTAGACGGCATTGTGGGCGCTGTACTTTCTGTTCCTGTTGCCATGGTTATTTCTGTTTTTTATAATGAAGTTTTTCGTCAACGTGCGCACGTTGACGCGTCGTCGTATGACCACGCATCGTAGTTGGTTCCCCTTTATCCTCATAGGGCTTACGCTCGCGCTTGTCGCAGTTATTTCGGTGTTGTATCGACCGTATACTCTGCAAGAACAGCGCTCCGCGGAGGTTGTGCATGTTGCGCCACCAACGCCTGCTGCATATGAGGCTGCCGTGTCAACAATTGTGACGACATATTTTGCATCGTCGTCGAGTGATGCAAGTAAAACTGCATACGATGCACTTATTGCCATGCGTGTGCCGTCTGTCGATTATCAAGATGTACACATCGCACTCGTTATTGCGTTCGGCCAACTTGTTGCAGGTGAAGACGAAGCGGGGAACGCGCGTTTGTTTGACGTCATGAAAGCATATCCGTGGATCATGCTTCCATCGCCTTCAATGTGATTCTTCTTCATCGCCTTACACCGTTTGCACTCGGCGCCGTTCTCCTTGCAGGGTTCGGTGTGCTCATTGCGTACCCGATGTATTTGGCGTGGGCGATCGTCATGCTGTTCGTGCTTGCACCACTTTTGCTTGGGAGACTTTTGCTTTTCGACTTTCGTCGTCCCGCGTTTTGGGTATTTCTCGGTGTTCCCGTATTTTGTATTGCTGCAGCGTTCTTCTTCTTTCTTTTTCTTGAATCCGAAACTGCAAAGTGGATACTCGCGGTAACGGTCATTGCAGCAAACAGTCTGTACGCCGAAAATCTCTTTACGTTTTATCATTTGCCGTCGGCGTATCAAGCGTATTCGCTCGAATACCTTTCACTCGTCATTGCGATCATGGCGTCGTTCTTTTTCACGGCCGCAGGGTACGCGTCGAACATCTTTTTGCGCGAGTTCGTTCCTATTTGGCTGTCGGGACTTGTCGTATTTTTTGCGACGCTGTTTTTGACGCTCGCCATGTTTTGGGTGAGCAAAGTGGGGTTTGAGACAGGGCGACGATACGCATTTGCGGGTGCAGTCGTTATGACGGAGCTGTACGTCGTGTTGTCGCTTTTGCCGACGAGTTTTGTTGCGAATGCTGCGGCGTTTTCGATTGTGATGTATTGTTTCCTTGGCCTCATGCGCGCGCACGTGCTTGAGAAACTTTCGCGGCCAGTGGTGCGGCGGTATGCAATTTCAGGATTTGTTTTTTTGCTGATTATTTTTGGAACAGCGCAGTGGCTTTGACGAATATGGCTACAGGTTGTAGGTGGTAGCTTGTAGCTGGTAGACGGCTGCACTGAATTACTTTGATGACTAATAAACCCTAAAACCTACAAGCTACCACCTACAACCTAATAAATATGCCAAAAATTCATCATAAAAAAACACTTGCGCTTGGTATGCTTCTTGCGCTTGTGGCGGGTAGTGCGGCGGGAATTGTTGCGTCAGTTCGGGTGCAGCGGTCGCTTGAGGAATACGCTGCGTCGCTTTTTACTTCTCGTTCTCCTGCGGTGCCCGATGGTCGCATGACGCGTGCAACGCCCACGTCATACGAAGGCGCGCTCGAACGCGTGCGGACGACTGCGGCAAAAAGTGTTGCCGCAATTTTGCCATTGTCGCTCGACGCACGTACGGCAAGTTCGTGGGTAACAGAAGATGATGCGACGGGGTATGGTGTGGTAGTGAGCACCGATGGGTGGGTCCTTGTTGCGAAAGATACGCTTGCAAGTTTTGCGAACCCGCTCCGTCAAGCGGAGGTATGGATCGACGGTGTACGCTACACGCCAACGAAAATTGTAGCCGACACGCTTTCCGATGCGGTGCTTTTGCATGTCGACGCGAACGGTTTGTCTCCTGCGGGATTTGGTGCGTCGAAAGACGTCGTGAATGGCGAGGTTTTGTATATTGCAAGTGGCACGCAATCGCTCATGGTAACGTCGCTCGTGAACGGTCGGTTCGTGAACGGCGCGCCTGTTCTCCCTGCAGAAATGTATGTGACGTCGTGGAGCGTTGCAACGAATCCTGAGAAATCTTCGCCTGTTTTTGACGCAGCAGGCGAGGTGCTTGCGATGTCAGAGAAGACTGCCGCATTTCCCATGCACACCGCAACGGCATTTGTGAACGACGTGTTGCGAACAGGGGGGGTGCAATACGCAGGGCTCGGTGCGTATGTTGTCGACCTTTCGTTGCCGCTAAACGTCGATGATGCGCTGCGACAAGGTAAGCACGAAGGTGCATTGCTTACGACTGCACCGCTCTACAAGAGTCCTGCAAGCAACGACTTGCTTGCAGGTGACATAATCGTTTCCGTTGGCGATGTGCGTATCGACGCAACAACATCGCTTTCCGACATTCTTCGCTCGTACGAGCCAGGACAGTCGGCGATTTTTTCAGTATTGCGGAGTGGCGAAATACGAAATACAACTGTGACGCTCGGAGATTACGAAAGTTTGTTATACTGAGTATATGTCACAATCAATCAGCATCATTCCTCTCATTCGAAACTGGCGCACGATTGCGTTTGCAGGAGCGCTCGGTTTGGTGTGCGCGGTGTTGCTTTCTTTTGTGCGGCCGCTTGAATATAGTTCGACAACGCGTTTGCTTATTACACAAGAACTCGGTGACGTCGACGCATACACATCGGCGCGCTCCACGGAACGCATCGCTGATATTCTTTCGAGTGTCGTGTACAGCACCGATGTGTTCGACAGTGTCATGGCGTCCGGGTACCCTGTCGACAAAACATATTTTACTTCCGACGAAACAAAGCAGCGTAAAAAATGGGCACGTGCGCTGGTCACTTCTGTTTCGCGCTCAAACGGCTACCTCACGATCACTGCGTATCACATCGACGTTGCGCAAGCCGAGCAGTTGGTGCGCGCCGTTGCATACATTTTACGTACCGACGGTTGGCAATATGTGTCGGGCGGAAATATTTCTGTGCGCATCATCGACGACCCGCTCAATTCGCATTACCCCGTTCGTCCTAATTTCATTATCAACGGCGTTTCGGGATTCGTCCTCGGTCTCTTAGCCGGTGCAGGCTACGTCCTCATTATGGTCGAACGCCTGAAACTTCGTCATCAAGTAGTGCACGAGGATTAAAAAATTCCCTTAGGAGACCCGACAGTGACGACATCGCAACGAGGAGGAGGCGTTACGAGCGTTCCATCGGGTCCCCAAAAGGAATTTACGGCAAAACTTTACCAGTGAGCAAAAGTGGCGTCAAGGCGGCACTTTTTGCTTTTCGGCAGCGGATTCTTGACATTTATCCCCAATTTTGCTACTCTTCGCAGTCCGTAAAGAAGTGTTTTTACGGTACGGTTTACCCACATCTGCGGTCTTCACTGCAGTTTTCCCAGGAACAGGAGTTCACCATGCTGATCTTTCTTGCCAGCATTGCGCTGGCTCAGGATTCGGATACGGATATTTTCGCGAATGAGATCGAGCCATCTGAGCACGGCGACACGGCCGGAACCGCACGAACCGCACTCGATATCGCCTTGAAGGCGAAGGCCGAGGCGGAGGCAGCGAGTGCTGCGGCTGCGGTGAATGCGCTGCGTAGCAGGGACGTCGTCCGTATCCTCAAGGTACGGAAAGCTCCTGCGGATCAAATCGATGCCGCAGAAGCGGAGGCAGAAGTGGCGCAGCAGCAGTACGTCAGTGCGGCACAGGCCGCGAAAGACGCTGCCGAAGCGGCACAGGCGGCCGCGGAAGCCGATGCGGACCGTGCGGAATCGGCGCAGGAAGATGCTGCCGAGCATGCGAAAAAGGCAGAAACGGCACGGGATGACGCAAGGGACTCGGCCGAGCGCGCTGAAACGGCCGAAAAGGAGCGGATTGCTGCCGCAGCGCTGGAAGCGGCAAAGCCGCAGAATGCGGACGAGGAAGAGCACGAACTTCGTCCGTATGCCGCCGTTGGGGCGGGTGCAGGGTGGATGTTCCGTCAGGAGTCGTACGGCAAGCCGGACATGAACGGCATCAGGTGGGCCGAAACGACCGAATTGTCGAGCGGTATGCTCGATACTGGCGGTGAGGTCGGTCTGCGGGACTTCGGTCCCAATGGTCGGTTCAATGTCGGGATTCGTGGTACGGCGGCTTACAACGTGGGCGGAGGGTACATGCTCGACTCCGGCGTAGTGTTGGGGACATTCGTGGACACGACGCACATCGTGAAGGTCGGCCTCGTCGGAGGCATGGGGTGGGAAACCATCCCGACCGATCGGCCCGGCCATCCGTACGCTGACCGACGATGGCTTGGCGGGCTGCAGGTGGAGTTTGTGACCACCGAGCACGTCGGTCTTCTGCTCGAGGCCGACATCTATCCCGATAATGACCCTCAAATGGACGGCAGCAATGCCGGCCGTATGGCGGCCATGGTCCGGGCGCGGTTCTAGCCCAAACCGCCAATCGTGCGCCTCTCGTCGAAAGATGAGGGGCGCGCTTCTTTTTCAGCCCCCTCGATTTGACATATTTCGTGAAATCTGCTACCTTTCTCGGTTCGTTCAACTGGTTGAAAAGGGAGGGAAAGCGTACGGTTCCCGCGGTTTTGCAAGAATTTGTCACTTCGACAAGTCTTTGCACAACCGCGGTGAAAATCCGCGGCTTCCCGCCCGTCCGAAAGGGCGGGATTTCCTCAAACTCATGCCAGGAGACCGAACAATGCGCAATATCGCCACGGGCCTCACGACCCTTCTCGTGATGTGTGGATTGACCATCAACCTCATCGGTTGCGAAAGCGCCGATACGACCGAAAGCTGTGAGTTCAAGGGGCAGACCCTCAGCGCGGAGGAGTGCGCTGCGATGGGCGCCAGCATGGCCGACGCGGACACGGATGCCGACAGTGACACCGATGCGGATTCCGACGCCGATGGCGACGCGGATGCGGATGGTGACGCCGACGCGGACAGTGACGCGGATTCGGACGCCGACAGCGACGCCGATTCCTTCCCGGACATCGAGGGAGACGGGGGCGAAGACGGGCGCGAGGATCCGGTCATCTGGTATGACTACACCGTGTGTCTGCACGAGTCGATCATCGACTGGACGGACGAGGTCTACTTCGTAGGGTACGGTTTTACCGGCCCGAACGATTGGTCCGAGTTGACCCACGAAGCCGAGTGGTTGGAGTGGCCGGAAGGGAGTGGGTCCGACTGGGCCTGCTACGAGTTCGATGACCACCGGTGGATCTACCGAGTCAATGGATCCCGTCTGGGTTCCAGTGGCCCGACCAATCTCACGAATTGGGCTGACCTCACCGGCAATGCGCTCGGCGACGAGCTCGTGAACTTCAACGAAGACGAGACCCTTGCCCTGTGCTTTCTGGCGAGTGGCGGCATCCAGCCCTCCGAGGACTGCGGTGATTTCACGTACTAGCAGGTAGCGTCGCCTCGTCAGCGACATCGTGCGCCCCAACTGGAAACGGTTGGGGCGCGCTTCTTTTTTTCGCCATTTCTACACGTTCTACATCTTCTACAACTTTTTATTTCTGGTACCTCGAGTTGACACTTCTGCTAATTTCTGCTACATTTCTCCGTTCGTTTCTGCCATTCCCGAGAGTATTTGTTTCATACAAATCTTCACGGGAAGTGCGGATTTCGCACAACCATCAACCTCAAGAGACCCGATAAGGGTGGAGTCACAATGTCCCACTGGACACAGGGCTTGATCGCGACCCTCTTCGCGATGACCATGACTGCGTGTACCTACACCGACACGACGGAAGTGCCCTACTACGTGGACAACGAGGACACGGCAGCCGATACCGACAATGACAATGGCGGCGATGTCGAAACGCCGAGCAGGGACACGTCCGAAGAAGACGTCGCCGTGCCCGAGGCCGAAGACGACACCGCCTCCGACCGCCCCGTCAAGACCGATGACGCCGAAGACGACAGCAACGACGACGAGGGTCACACCTCGATCTGGTGCGCTGATGCCGACATGGATGGCTACGGGAATCCGAGCGAAGCCATTGCGGCCGAGTCGGTGACCAGCGGCTACGTCGCGGACTGCACGGACTGCAATGACGCTTCGGCGGCGGTGCATCCGGGAGCGAGCGATGTCTCCGTCAACAGCATCGACGAGGATTGCAATGGAAAAGACGGCACCATGTCGTCGACGACCAAGTACACCTGGTACAAGGACGTCGATAGCGATGGCTACGGCGGTAGCACGACGACGACGACTGAGACGAACACCGCTCCGAGCGGGTACGTCTCGAACACGTCGGACTGCAATGACGCCGACGCCGCCATCAACCCCGGTAAGGTCGAAGTCACGGGCAACGGCAAGGACGACGATTGCAACAGCGCGACGTCGGATACGGCGAGCTCGAGCACCACCCGTATCACGTGGTACGTGCTGGGGAGTCCCGACTCGTCGAGTACGAGCTGGAACCTCTCCATCGCGAACACGTCGTCGTCCGACTGGTCCCAGTGGTACGTCAGTTCCACGAAGACCACGGGCGATATTGCCAAGTCGTTCAGCGGCATGGTGGGCGACGTTGTCTACGTCGGTGGGCTGTACGACGGTGGGTACGTTGTCGAGAATACGAGTGCCATGGTGTGCCAAGAGCACCTTTCGAGCGTGAAGTTCGGTACGGCGTCTCCGGCAAGCACGAGTTACTCGGTCACGACCTCGACGAGCGGCGCGGATTGCGTCTGCAAGTCGAACGAGACCGACGGTGACCACGTGCAGGAGTCGGGCGAGGGATACAACCTCGTCTGCACGCTCAAGTAGACCTCGTCCCGTCGAACGGGACTTCGCCAATCGTGCGCCCTTCGTCGAAAGATGAGGGGCGTGCTTCTTTTTTTTGATGTTCAACACCAGGCACTGTCAGTGCCTGGTGTTGATATTTACATCTTCGTCGATTTTTGCTATGTTTCATTGTCCACGAAGCATGGGCTTTGGGGCACATTTCACTACACAGGAGTCCACATGACCACAACCATCCTCGCTCTTCTTGCGGGGTGCAATCTCTACGACCCGCGATTTGAGCGGTTCAATGCCACGGGGCTTGTCGACACAGGCAGCACCGATGCCGACACGGACGTTGATTCGGATAGCGATTCCGACTCAGACTCCGACACGGATACCGATACTCACGAAACCGGAGAGACTGGTGAAACGGGTGACACCAGCGACACGTCGGATACGGGTGACTCTGCGGATAGTGGAGACTCCGGTGACACGGCTGATTCCGGAGATTCGGGAGACTCTGGGGACACGGGTATCGTCGATACAGGCGATACTGCGGACACGGGAGATTCGGGCGACACGGGCTCGGAAACGGGCATTGTGGACACCGCTGATACGTCGTTCGACACGAGTGTCGTTGATACTGGTGACACAGGCAGCGTGATCATCATCGACATCGATGGTGATGGCTACACCGCGGACGTCGATTGCGACGACGCGGATGCGGCGATCAATCCGAGCGCGACCGAAGTGTGCGATGGCGTCGACAATGACTGCGACGGCGCAACGGACGAGTCGGGTGCGACGGGGGAAACCACGTGGTACGACGACGCCGATGCCGATGGGTACGGCAGTTCCGCGCTTTCGGTGACGGCTTGCGACGCACCCGTGGGGTATGTTGCGAGCAGCACGGATTGCGACGACACGTCGGCGTCAATTCATTTCGGTGCGTCAGAAACGTGTAACAGCGTCGATGACGACTGCGATGGCAGTGTCGACGATGGGTTGGCGACGGCGACGTGGTACGACGACGGCGATGGCGATGGCTACGGCGATGCGTCGGTGTCGACAATCTCGTGCAGCGTTGTTGCGGGCGCCGTCGGCAACGACGACGACTGCGACGATCTCACTGCCGCCGTGAACCCTGCCGCGATCGAAGCGTGTGACGCTGTCGACAACGATTGTGATGGCGGAACGGACGAGTCGGGTGCGACGGGTGAAAGCCTGTGGTACGACGACGCGGACGGCGATGGGTACGGCGACGGAAGCGTTTCGACGCTTTCGTGCAGCGCGCTCATTGGCACGGTCGCCGATGCAACGGACTGTAACGACGCCGATGTCACCGTCAATCCGAGTGCAACCGAAGTCTGCGACAGTGCGGATAACGACTGCGACGGGAGCGTCGACAACGTGGTAGGAGCGTCGCATACAACGGTGGTCAGGTTTGCGCCAGACTTCACTGCGTTCACAGGCATCGTTATTAGCGGCGAGCTACTCGACTCAAGTGGGGGAGACGTGTTGGCGTGGGAAGACTGGAGTACGGGAACGCCTTCGGGCATGACCGTGACGACGTCGACGACGTCGATCACCGCGACGTACAGCGGGTGCGTTGAAAGCACGGAAACGTGGTATGTGAACATCGGGTTCACGACGTCGAGTGGATCTGCGCGGTATGGCTGCGAGGACGATGGCGACATTCTCGGCATGTACACGGTGACAGTGGATGGTTCGAGCGTCACAACGGGTAGTTGCGGAACCGATCCGTATGGCGAAAACGCCTATTCGTGGTAAAAACCGTGAGACTGGCACCGAAACGTGCCAGTCTCTTTGTTTGGGAAAAATAGCGTCCCAGACAAGGGGCGTCTGGGACGCCCCTTGTCTGGGACAGGGTGCCTCTTGCAAAATTTGGTGAATTATGCTAGATTTTGGGGTCGCAATTGTGGGGTTTTCCTACGATTTGTGATCCTTTCACCTCCCGTTTCAACGGGATTCTCCAGGAGTTCACATGGCCACTTGGCCGCTTACGGGCATGATGGCAGCCTTTGTTGCCATGTTGACGATTGGTGGTTGCGAATACGAGCGCGTCACGAAGTACGTTCCACAGTATGTGGTGGACGCAGCAGACACGGCCGCGGACGCCGATACGGATTCCGACGCCGACAGTGACGCCGATGGCGACGCGGATACGGATTCAGGCGTCGACACGGACACGGGAGAGCCGTGCGTGGCGGTGCCGTGGTACATCGACTACGACGGCGATGGGCTTGGCGTAGAGAGTACGTTCACGGTGACCCAGTGCGTGGCACCCGCAGGCTATGTTGCGAGCGCGACCGATTGCGACGACACGGACATCACGATCACGCTCGGGGACATCTACTACGCCGACGTTGATGGCGACGGGTACGGAAATGTTGCTTCGGCGACTGGTCCTACCTGCACCATGCCCGCAGGGTACGTCGACGCCACGAAGGCAACGGATTGCGACGATGCGAAAGCAGAGTGGCATCCGGGGGCAGAAGAATCGTGCAGCGTCGATGAAGATCGAAACTGCGACGGTTCGACGCTCTACGCCGACGTTGATGCTGACGGTTCGCCTGCGTGTCTCGATTGCGATGACGCCGACAACGTGGTGTACCCGCACGCCGATGAATATTGCGACAGCCTCGACAACGACTGCGATGGCAGTGTGGACGAGAACGACGCGGTGGATGCGGCAACGTGGTATGCCGACGTCGACGGTGACACCTACGGCAATAATGCCGTGACGGTGAAGCAGTGCGACGCGCCGTCCGGCTACATCGCCAACGCGACCGATTGTGACGACGCGAAGAGCGCTGTCAATCCGGGTGCGGCAGAGTTGTGCGACGGCGTTGACAACGACTGCGATGGCAGCGTCGATAGCGCGGATAGCAGTATCGCCGGAGAGTCGACGTGGTACGAAGACGCCGATGGCGACACCTACGGAAACGTGGACGTCACCGCGGTGCAGTGCGACGCGCCGAGCGGCTACGTGGACAATGGTGAGGACTGTGATGATCTCGATCATCACACCAACCCAGAGGCCGCGGAGTACGCGAACGGCTACGACGACGACTGCGATGGCAGCGTCGACGAGGACACGAGCACAACGTCGGGAACGACGGATTGCTACGTAGACGCCGACAACGACGGCTTCGGTGATTCGTCCGGAACCGCAACGCCTGCCGACTCGGACGGCACGTGCCCCTCGGGGCATGTGTTCGACGACACGGATTGCGAGGACAACAACGCAACCGTGAACCCTGATGCCTCGGATTATGTCGGTGATTACCGCGATACCGACTGTGACGGTGTCGCAAGCTAGCGGTTAAAACCCGCCTCACTGCCTACATGGAGAAATCCGTGTGGGCAGTTTTGTTTTTATTTTAGCCATAATTTTCTTATTGGGGCCTGAACTTGCCCTTGACAGAACTTCATTTTTTCACTAGGATTTTGCGACCTAACAAGGCGTTTCGGGTTTTCCAAAACGATGCGGTAGGCAATGGCAACAGGAGATTCTCAAAATGACGTTCCTTCTTTTGGCGCTTGGTTGCGTCCCTCTCACCGACATTGGTGTGGACGGCAATGGGTTTGAGGCGAATGCAAAGGGTTTCGACGGCGACGGCGATAGCTACACGTCTTTGGCGACAGGTGGCACCGATTGCGACGACACCGACGTGGCGATCAGTCCAGGCGCAACCGAAGTCTGCGACAGTGTGGACAACGATTGTGACCTCGATATCGACGACGACGACACGTCGCGCGTCGGTCGTCGGTACGGCCCTGATCTTGATGGCGATGGTTGGGCTCAGGACGGCGCACATCAAACCGCCTGTTCGACAGACCCGATCCAGGAAATTCTGGATATCGCTGACGGTGATAGCAGTGTCACTGGTGACGACTGGATCGTCATTCCCGTGGAGCAGTACAGCAGCACTGGTGCGTTTACCAACGCTGATTGTGACGACGACAACGATGATGTCTACCCAATGGCGACCGAGACGTGCAATGGTATCGACGATGACTGCGAAGGCGGCATCGATGAAGCTCTGACGACCTACACGTGGTATGCCGACAGCGATGTCGACACCTACGGCAATGCGTCGGTCAGCACGAGTTCGTGCAGTGCGCCGTCGGGATATGTTTCCGACAGCACGGATTGCAACGATGCCTCGGCGTCGGTGCATCCCGGAGCGTCGGAAACGTGCAACAGCGTCGACGATGACTGCGATGGCAGCATCGACGAAGGTGTGACGACGACGTACTACGCGGATGCCGATGGTGACACGTACGGCAATCTGTTGGTGACGGCTGCGGCATGCAGTGCGCCATCGGGCTACGTTTCGCACGACAGCGACTGCGACGACACGGACGCGGCGATCAATCCGCTCGCCGTCGAGGTCTGCGATCTCGTGGACAACGACTGCGATTTCGTGGTCGACGACGGCGTGATGTCGACGTTCTACGTCGACAGCGATGGTGATACGTACGGCAGCACGGCGTCGGGAGCGGCGACGGGGTGCAGTGCGCCAGCTGGGTACGTTGCGAGCTCGACGGACTGCAATGACAGCGATGCGGCGATCAGTCCAGGTGCAACCGAAGTCTGCGACAGTGTGGACAACGATTGCGACAGCAGCACCGACGAAGGTGTGTTGACGACGTGGTATCGCGACGGTGACAGCGATGGGTACGGGGGGAGCACCTCGTTCGCGAGCTGTACGGCGCCGGCAAGTTTTGTCGCCACGAGCACGGACTGTCTTGATACCAACGGGGCGGTGCATCCCGGCGCAACCGAGGTTGCAGGCAACAGCCTTGACGACGATTGCGACGGGACGATCGACAACACGACGTGCGTCAGCACGATCGAGATCATCAACGACATGGGTGATGCCGACTACATCAGCGCGGTCGTGAGCTCCGATTCCTCGATGACCGGTGACTGGTGGGACAACACCACCGGCATCAGTCTCGTGACGGGTGTCACCACGACGGAATACAGTCTCGGCGGCTACTACCGCGAGTACGACAGCGCCTTCAGCCTCTGCTTCACGGCAGGTGTGACGGTGGTGCTCAGCGGTGAATTCGCAACGGGTGGCATGCTCTGCGAGCCGAGCGGTGCGGGAGCACTCGTCTTCGCGGAAAGCGATGGCGTGAGCCTCACAATCAGTGAGACGACGGCCGGTAGTGGCTGCGTCTACACCATCAGCGAGTAGCGTCCTTGAGGCCTCCGACTATCTCCCATTTCTGGGATTTGGTCGGAGGCCTCTTTATTTTTTTACCGTCACTTAGTGACGTTAAACGTCACTAAGTGACGGTGTGTGGTAAAATACTCGCTAGATGATCAACCTCCGCAGTATTTATCTCGCCGCGCAGGAGAGAACGCGATTCGCTGTCGCGGGGCTTGTGGTGTTGCTCGTGGCCGGCGTGTGCGGCATCGTGTTTTTTTCGCCCATGCTTACGCTTGCGGCGTCCTTTGCGCTTGTCGTCGTATTTGTGAGTTTCGTGCGCCCCACATGGATGCTGTTTGCGCTCATGATGTACTTGCCGTTCGAGCCATTTTTGCTCAAATGGGTGCAGGACGACGTGTATGTCTACGCCAAATATTCGTCGGAACTGGTCGTCTATTTGCTCGTCGCGGTTGTCGCGTGGCGACTTTTTTCGGGCGTTGCGGTGTGGCGACGGTCGTCTGTGGATGTTTTCTTGCTCATATTTCTTTTTCTCCTCGTCGTCACGACGCTCGTCAATGTCTCCAGCACCTCTGTTGCCGTGCTCGGCGTGCGGCAAATCATTCGCTTCATATTTTTGTATGTGGTGACGGTACAGCTTGCACCGTCACGGAAATGGGTGCGTGCGCTTTTTTACGGACTCGTCGTCATCGTTGCCCTGCAAATCGTTTTGGCGAGTGCACAGGGAATTATCGGTGAACGCGTCGACACGTTTTTGCTCCCGTCCGAACGTCGTACGCTTGGACAAATTCAGTTGACGGCAGGGCAGGTGCAATTTTGGGACCCTGGTCAGCGCGTGTTCGGCACGCTCGGACGCTACGATCAGCTGGGTACGTTCATGGCGTTTGTCATGCTGCTCATGGCGGCCGCGCTTTACGAATGGAAACAGTCGCCGTCGACAAAAAAATTGTGGATTGTTTTTCTTGCTGCACTGCCCATTCTTGCGTTGACGTACTCGCGTTCGGCGTGGTTTGGATTTGTGCTTGGATTTTTGTTTCTTGCGCTGTGGGCAAAGCGCGACCGTCGTGTGTGGGTCGGTTTGGCGACGTTTGTTCTTGCGGCCCTGCTGTATCTTGGTGCAAGCGGGCTTGTCGTGCGTCAACTCGTCGACGTCTCAGGTCAATCGGTGACAGACAGATTTTTTGAAGCATTTTCCGCCGAGCGTTGGGCAGGGGAGTACTACGGGCTTGGACGTATGTTTTGGATGGTGCAAACCGTCGCAACGGTTGTTCCCGCATCGCCGCTTCTTGGTCACGGCCCGGCAAACTACGGTGGTGGTGCAGTCGCCGCACTCCACAACACCCGTACATACGACGCGCTCGGTTTGCCATTTGGCGTGTATGGCACCGACGGGTATATCGACAACAACTGGTTTAGTTTGTGGGGGGAGACGGGAACGCTTGGGCTCGCGGCGTACCTTGCAATCTATATTACATTGTTTGTGACATGCATTCGTGTGTGGCGAAAGTCGAATGATGCTGACGTTCGTGCCCTTGCCATCGGCACCGCTTGCGCCATGCTCGCCGTTGCCTTGAACGCATTTCTCGCAACATATTTTGAAGCCCGAACCCTCGCACCGTACCTGTGGGTATTTGCAGGACTTGTTGTTGTGGCAGAGAGAAAGAGTGGAAATGTAGAAAATGTTTATGAGAATCCTTCACACGCATAAATATTTTCACGAACGCGATGGAGTTGGACGTTACATGTTCGACCTCATGCGTGAATGTGCAGCGCGGGGAATTGCAACGGCGCCGTTTGCAATGCATGACGCGCGGAATGTTCCGTCGGCGTGGGAGAAGTATTTTGTATCGTCGCTTGACACGACGCACGCGAATTTCGGTTTTTCCACGCTGCGTCAAGCAGGTCGTGCTTTGTGGTCGTGCGAAGCAGCGTCGAAGATGTGCGCGATGATTGCTGCGTTCCACCCCGACGTCATTCATGCGCACAACATTTACACGCACCTTTCTCCGTCGATTCTTTCTGCGGCACACCATGCCGACGTTCCTGTGGTCATGACCGTTCACGACTATGCACTCGTTTCGGCGAACTATACGCTATGGTCACCATCACGAAAGAGTAGCGAAGGTCATACGCTTCGTGCAGGGAGAAATAGTTTGCTTTCGATTGCACGTTCGCGATTTATTAAAAATTCTTTTTCAGCGACGCTGGCGCTTGAATGCATCACCCGCTTGCAGCGCGCACTGAAAATGTACGATCACACTATTTCTCGCTACATTACGCTTTCCGAATTTGTAAAACAAACCCTCGTCGACGTTGGTTATGACGCGCAAAAAATCGACGTCATACCGCCTTTTATTCCACTTGCCCTACAACCTACAACCTACTACCTACAACCTCTCGATGTGCTCTACGTTGGTCGGCTTGAGGATTACAAAGGTGTAGGGACGTTGATCGACGCCATGAAATTGTGTCCCGAGCAAACGCTTCGCATTGTCGGTGACGGGCCATGCAGGCTCACGTTTGAGGCGCAGGCAAAGGGTATGACGAACGTCCATTTTGATGGCTTTTTGTCGGGTGAGAAATTGGAGGAGGCATACGCATCGGCTCGCGTGCTCGTCGTTCCATCGCTCTGGTACGAGCCATTTGGTTTGGTCGCCGTGGAGGCGATGGCACGTGGCGTGCCTGTTATTGTGAGTGACCGTGGGGGATTGCCTGAGATTGTTGGTAATGATCAAGGTGGGGTGCTGTTTGGGGCGGGCAAAGCAGGGGATCTGGCAGCGGCAATCCGCCGATTTTTCGAGGACGAGGCGTGGGCAGCGGGCATGGCAGGTGCGGCACAAACCCGCTCTTCGACCCTGTGTGGTTTAGGGCGTTTTGAGGATATTTTGGAGATTTACAGGGCTTTTCAACACTAAGCACTGTCAGTGCTAAGTGTGGACAGCCTGTGGATAACTTTTGGAGGGGCAGGGGACTGGACGTTGACAAAACGCCCATTTTTTGTTAGGTTTCTCGGTTATGAAAATAGCCATGATTGGGCAAAAAGGTGTTCCGGGCCGCTTTGGCGGTATCGAGACCCACGTCACTGAACTCGCTACCCGCCTCCGTCGGGCTGGATTTTCTGTGACGACGTATTGCCGTTCGTGGTACGCCACCGACCGCATTGACCGTTACAACGGCATCGACCTTGTGACGCTACCGTCGCTCCGCACAAAGCACCTCGACGCGATCACCCACACCTTCTTGGCGACCTTACACGCAATGTTCGTTGTGCGTCCTGACGTGTATCACTTCCACGGCGTTGGCCCGTCGCTTTTGGCGTGGATGCCAAAACTGTTCGCCCCCCGCGCAACGATTGTGACGACGTTCCACTGTATCGACCGTCATCATGCGAAATGGGGTTTCCTTTCGCGTCTCATACTCCGTCTTGGTGAACGCGCATGTCTCGTGAGCACCGACGTTTGTATTGCGGTCAGCAAAACGCTTACGATTTATGCGTATGAGAATTACGGGAAAAGCGCAACGTATATTCCGAACGGCATTACGCCGCGTCGCGTTGCGACCGACGACACACTCCTTGCACCATTTGGTTTGCATGACTATGGCTATGTTGCCTTTGTTGCCCGCCTTGTTCCGCATAAAGGAGCACACACGCTGATTGACGCGTGGAAGCGCGCAAATGCATTGCGACCTGACGTCATGCGCGACCTCAAGTTAGCAATTGTCGGTGGTTCGGCGTTTACGGATGCGTACGTGAAAAAAATCAAAAAGCAGGCTGCGGGCGACGAGTCGATTGTGTTTACAGGTAACCAAACCGGTGACACGCTCGAAGCATTGTTCGCAGGTTCTCGTTTCACGGTCAACCCGTCGACGAGTGAAGGGTTGCCGATCGCGGTTTTAGAAGCGATGAGTTATGGCAAGGCCGTGATTGCGTCCGACATTCCCGCGCACCTTGAAGTGGTCGGAGAATACGGTGTGCCGTTTGCGACAGGAGATGTGGATGACTTGGCGCAAAAAATCATCGCGCTTGCCGCCGACCCGATGCAAGCCGCGTCGCTCGGCCATGTGGCACGAACGTACGTCGAAAACACGTATCACTGGGACGACATTGCCGCACACACCGCAGCACTCTACCGCAAGCATCGCCACGCAGTTCGCGGCGTCCTCGCGCTCGAATAAAAACAATACCCGTCCCAGACGCCAGGCGTCTGGGACGGGTATTGTTTTTATCCACAGTCCCCTACTCTTCTTTTGGCGTTTCCCTCTCCTTTAAGAGTTCGGGGTTCGGTGAGTAAAGTGTGTTCTTAATTTTCCAGATTTCTACAAATCGCCCAATCCCCTTTCTGTCTCGTTTGTTTCGAACCGTGGTGCTCGACTGCGACCAGCGGAGCAGGGATTCGAAGTTTATTTTGTAACGACCTTGAACGACGATATACGTTACCTCTTTTTCCAAAATCGCCCGTCGTACCGTTCTTGGGCTGACGCCAAACATTTTTGCCGCCTCGGAGACGGTGAGGCGAATCACGGGGTCGAGTGGTGAGGGAGCTGCCATTGCCATAGTTTCTGCATTATGACGTTTGTCTACTCTAGCGTAGCCAAACGTCACGGCGTCGTCAAGCGAACCATTGCGGAATAAAGGGAATACGCGCATCCTGATTGCAATCATTGGAGGTGTAAGATTTGCTAAAAACTTACGTCATACTACATGCAAGACCATATCGCAAAACTTCTTGCGTTTCGCATCTATCGTTTTCGAGATACTGCTGCGTATGCAGAGTTGTATCGCGAGTATGAAGATGCAATCTATCGTTTTGTCGCAAGGAAGGTCGGTCGCCCAGAAGATGTCGAGGAAATAGTGTCGGATAGCTTTCTCCGCGGATGGGAGTACATGACTGCGAATCTGGTGGACAACCCACGTGCTCTGCTCTACAAGGTCGCACAAAACATGATTGCCGATCTTTACCGAAGCGGGAAACAAGCAGAGCAGTTGAGCGATGAAATGGCGGAGAGAATCCCCGCTTCGGCATCACTCCTCGGTGACGTAGAAACGAACGAGGCGGTAAAGGAAATTCTCGCCGCCATCAGACAGCTTAAAGCAGAATATCAGGAGGTGCTGCTCATGCTCTTTGTGGAGCAGCGCACCGCACACGAAATCGCTGGTGAACTCGGCAAGTCGGTGAGCAGCGTGTATGTGCTCATCTACCGTGCTAAACATGCACTGAAAAAACATTTGTGAAAAAAAGTTTGAATGCAAAACTGAAGATGCTCTCGGCATTGAAAGATGATCCGAATTTTGGTGGTCGCAGTCTTGTGGTTCGTGCCGAGCAAAAAGCAAAGATCATGGCCGCGATCGGTCACGACGTGAATGCCGCGCCTGTTCCCTACACCATTTTCGATTACCTCACCTATTATCGCGCAACCATGATGCCTGTTGCCATCCGTTCGTTCGGCGCCGTTGCGGCCGTCTTCGCCATTTTCATTGGCGGCTGGATGACGACTGTCAACGCGGCGTCGAAGAGTTTACCGGGCGACGCGCTCTACGGATTCAAAATTATTACTGAGCAAGTGCAGTTGCGGCTCGCGTCACTCGAGGAACGCGCAGTGCTGCATACTGAGTTTGCGGCAAATCGCCTCGAAGAAGCGGTCACACTACAGAAAAACGGTTCGCCGTCGGGCGATAGCAATGTGCAGGATGCATTTGACGCATTCACACGTGAAGTCGCGTCGGCAAGCACAGACTTGCAGACGCTCAAAGAAAACGGCAGTGCGGACGCCGTTGCAACCGCAGGTCAGGTTGAGCAAAAACTTGCAACGCTCGACACCGTGCTCGATGAATCCGTCGCCGCCGCACCAGACGCATTTGCAACCGTCGCCGTACAAGAGGCGCAAGACGCCTCGCGCGAAACACAAACAACCGCCGTCGCCGTCGTCGTCGATACGCACGAAGAAACCGAAAGCGCACAAACCGCAAATGCACTTCGCGAAATGTTCATGCGTGAACTCGGCACGCTCACTGCACGGCAAACGTTCGACCTTCACCGCATTGCCGTCCTCCGTAACGCTATTCATGCGAACGACGAGCGTCTGGCCGCAGCAATGCTGCCGACGAGTGCGGAACTCGGTATTCTGGAGCGAGACATTAAAACAGCCGCCGTACATATCAGTGACGCCACGACACTTTACAACGTCAACGACTATCGCGGCGCATTCGCAACGCTTCGCAGTGTCGACGGCGACCTGCAACAAACCGAAACACGCATGGCACAAGCCGAAATCGCCATCACGCAATCGTTCACTCCACCTGCAGTAGTCACGTCTCCTTCTGCGCCCGATCTCGAGTAAGAGCTTCCTCTCTCGAAGGTCGGCCGCGAAGGGCACGCGCCCTGCATGATTTTCACACTACGGAAACATTCAAAGGTCGGGACCGCACGGTCATGTTTCCTCCATTCTTAATCCGCCTTCGGGTGGAAAACTAGAGACATTACTTCCTATGCAACACACGTTGCAATCAGCAAAGCGTTTCCTCTCTGTCGCAGTTGCGGCAGCGACGATCGCGTTCACCGTCGGCATTCTTGGCCTCGTTCAGCCTTCAACGGCTCTCGGCGCTTCGGCTGGCGACCTTATCAAAGGTTCACTTTCGACTGTCTATTACTACGGTTACGACGGTCAACGCTACACTTTCCCGAACGAGAAAACATACATGACCTGGTACACTGATTTCAGTGACGTCACGACCATTTCCGACAGCGCACTCGCCGACATCACACTCGGTGGTAACGTTGTATACCGCTGGGGTTCCCGCTGGGTCAAAATCCAGTCCGACCCTAAGGTTTACGCAGTCTCAACAGACGGCGCAATCCACTGGATCGAATCTGAAGCAGTCGCAACGGCATTTGCTGGCTCGAACTGGGCAAGCAACGTCCACGACGTGCCTGATTCATTCTTCGTCGACTACACCGTCGGCGCATCGCTCATGAGTGCAACTGCCTACGACGGCATGATGTACATGGACGGTGGCAGCTACTACCTCGCATGGGGTGGTGAAATGCGTATGGTGACGAGCGCAGGTCGTTCGACCAACGGTCTTCAAGCGTCCTTCTACCTCGATGGTACGGGCATTGACGACAGCGCATTGACGGCAGGTGTCGACATTACGGGCGCAGTAGGCTCACTCATGGATCCGGCACAAACCGTTTCCGATGATGTAAGCAGCGCAACGGGTGACCTCACTCTTTCGTTGTCCTCTTCAACCGCAGCTGCAGCATCTATCCCAGGTGCAGCAAACTCGGTCGAAGTTTTCAGCTTTAACGTACGTGCAGGCAGCGAGGACGCTTCGCTCGACGCCCTCACCCTCAAAATGGTTGGTGCAGGTGCAACAACGAACATCCGAAACGTCTTCTTGTACGAGGGCTCGACACGTTTGACCGAGGCACGCTCGGTGAACGCTTCCACTCGTGAATCCGTGTTCTCCAACTTGGACTTCGCGGTAGAATCGGGTGACACGCGCACCATCACGGTTCGCATCGAAGCCGCACTTGCACAGGCCGCAGCAGACACCTTTGGGTTCTCCATCGTGAGTGCCGCCTCGGTTACTGCTTCCGGTGACGTTGCGGGCAGCTTCCCAATTACGGGATCAACATTCACCTTCACAGGTTCGGATGTCGGCTACCTTGACATCGACAAGTCGGGTTCGATTACGAATCCGAACATCGGTGAAGATGACGCGATCATCGGCAACTTCAAAATTGCAACAACGAACGAGGCAGCCTCGATCGAAATGATGAACATCCAAATTAACAACGCATCCGACCACAGCGATTTCTGGCTTTGGGACGGTGACGTACCACTTGTCGAGGGCGTACATTCCTCGCAAGACAACGTGCTCTTTGACCTTTCTGGTTCCCCATTTGCAATCGCAAACGGTTCCAGCAACATTTTCTCGGTCTCTGCCGACATTGGTGGAAAGAACGGTGACGATGTGGGCGTTTTCTTCGACAACGAAGTTGACGTAGAGGCAATTGGTGGCAACTTTGGTTTCGGCATGTGTGTCGACATCGGAGACGCTATTTGTACGGGCAGCACCGCGCTGGGTACGTACGATGGCGCAACCAGCTGTGACGCAACCACAGACGACTGTTCGTTTAGTGACGTCACAGGCGGCGACGTGACTATTACGCACAACGGTCCTACTGTTGGCGATGTGCAGGTCAATAGCCAGGAGCAGATTCTTATGAACTTCACTATTACTTCGATAGAGGAAGTTACCATTAGGGATTTGGACATCCAGGTTGCTGCAGATGACGATAACGACGCCGACGCAACCGACGGTGTAGAAACCGGCGATACAGACGCCGATGGTCTTATTAACGACGGTTCAGAGGCAAACTTGAAGGACATCAAGATCATCGACACCGATACGGGTGCGGTGGTTATGGGTCCTCTTGAACTCGACACCGCAACCGACGATGTTTCTAGCGAAACATCGTTGACCGGTACCGCAGAAGACGCACTCCAGATCATCGACTTTACCGATGACTGGACAATGCAGGCAGGCGAAGTGCGCCACCTTGCGGTTTCTGTGGACGTGGACAACGGCTTGACCGCAGCAGAAACGCTCGTTGCAATCTTCGACATCAGCGGCCTTGTAGTGAGAGATGTCAACGGCGATACGCTTGCAACAACGGCAGTCGTTCCTTCGGGCGACATTACGGGCTACACACAAACGGCACGCGCAGCAACAGTTGTCGTCGCGCTTGCCAGCACGCCAGGTGACGTCACGTCTGTTGACGGTTCACAAAATGTGCTCGTAAACGCATTCAGCTTCGTCGTTGGTACGGCAAGCGATGTGCATGTGAGCTCGATCAAGGTGAGCGTGTACGCCGATGAAGACAACTCTGGTACGTTTACCGCGGGTGACGTTTCAGGTGCCGATGTCAATGACTTCCTTGCATCGTGTTACTTGACGGACACCGCAGGAAACCAGCTTGGTACTGCAGAATCTCCAATCAGCACAGGTATAAGCTTTACAGTGAACACCGTTGACTGGGACGTTGTTGCTGGCGCAACAGAAACGTTGAAGGTGTACTGTAACTTCAACAACCCATCCGATGGTACAGACGACAACGCGTTCGCATTCGATATCGCCGATTTGTCGGAAGACATTATCGCGCAGGACGAAGACGGCAACGATGTCGACCCAACCGCAGACGCGCCAAACGGTGGTACGTCGCCAACGAACTCCACATACATTCAGGATGCGGGTAGCGTTGTTGCAACGGCAAGCGCGAACACGCCAAGTGCAGACTTTGTCTTGACGTCTTCGACCGACACCCATGTCGCGTCGTACACGTTCACGGCAACAAACGAAGACTTTGAAGTCCAGACGATTTCGTTCTCTGAAGAAGAAGCCGAAGACGACCAGTGTGGTTTCTCTGGCCAATCCGCAACCCAGCTTGCGAACACTGGAATTTCTGCAAACTGTTCCGCGTCGCTCGGTGACGACACATTGTACGCAAACAACATTTCTCTCGTAACGATTGCCTACCCACTTGAGGATGGCACCACGAACGAAGAAACGTCAGTGATGTCGAGCAACCAAGTCAAATTCAGCCTTACGTCTGGCGAATACTTCTACGTTCCCGTGGGTGACCCACAGGACATCGATGTATACGTGAACGTTCCGCTTACTGCCCGCGATGCAGGTGGTAGCGCAACGAGCAACGAAGAAATCCGCATGGGTCTCTTTGTCGACGTAACGAATGATGACAACTTCAAAGCAGTCGGTATCGGTTCCGGTATCACGGAAGACGATGACGACGAAGCAGCGATCGGCGACGACCGCTACGCGACAGATGGCATTGCCACCTTCGTGGTGCGTGAAACCAAGCCAACAGTAAGCCTTTCTTCTTCGAGCCCATCGGGCGCAGCAGTCCCTGGACTTATCGAAGCATTGCGCTTCAACGTTGCGGCATCTTCGAACGAAGATGTTGTCATCGACCAGATCACCTTCAAACTTACCCTAACGGACAACGCTGGCGACGGCACTCCGGACTGGAACGAGTGTGATACCAACCTTGGTACCGCTGCACTCGACGACAGTGAATTCAGCATCTATAACTTGTCGGAAAGCTCGAGCACACAGCTCGACACCGCAGACACAGACTGGATTCTTTGGGACACGACAGGTGCAATCTGTACCACAAGCGCCGCAAACACCGGTTTTGCAACGATCGACTTCCCAACGGCAGAAATTGTGCCAAAGGGCAGCACGTACACCTATTCGTTGAAGATCGATGTGACGAGTGCAAGCTCGTCGAGCGACGACGCTATCCGCGTTGACATCAACACGGATCCAATCATCTCTACGTGGATTGTTGGTGCAGGCGATTTGACCCTGACCACACTCACTGTTGCCGCCACGTCACTTGACGTCGCAACAGTTGGTAGCTTCTACAAGGGTGACGTTCTCTGTCTCGACGTCGATGACGGCGGTGCAGCAGACTGTGATGCCACGGAGGAGCGCTACCTCATTGTTGACTGTGACGACGCAACAACAGACAACGTCTGTACCGTCGATCCAACAGTCAATCGTGGATACATGAACTCCCTGCGCACACTTGACGACAACACGCTCGGAAACCTCATCGTCGCAGCAGACGGTTTGCTCCGTGCATTGGGCGGCATCCTGTGGCAGGACGACGGCACCACCGCAGAAGGTACAACGTACCAGACGCGTTGGGGCGGTTACCTCGTCGACAACCTCGACGTGAACGGCGGAACGCTCGTCTTCTAAACAAAGATTCGCGTAACGTTCGTCCAAAGAAAGGTAAAGAAAAGCCCGGCCTCTCGCCGGGCTTTTCGATTTGCCCATTTTTTGCTTTGCCATTAGAATGCTTGCTATATGCATGATATTCGTCGAATCGTTCTTTGGGGGTTGTGTGGGGCTGTTGTACTCGGATTGCTTATTGCAGGAGGCGTCTACCAGTATCAAAAGAGTCATACCCCGAATGCGGGATTGACACTTTGGCGTGAAACGCAGATGGACGACGCAACGCGTTCGCTTTTTTCGCAACGTCTTGCAACCACACAAGCAGCAATTGCAGCCAAACAATCTGCGGGCGAAGTAATAGAAACGGATTTGTATGCATCGTTGGCATTCGATGCGTATGTATTGGGTGACCTGGCCGTGGCACGCGCGGCATATGAACACATGTTGAATGAAAACTCTCTCTATTCTGTTGCGTGGAACGAATATGCAAAAGTGTTAGACGACATGGGTGATTATCAGGGTGCAGAAAGTGCGTTTTTACAGGCAATTGAAACAGGGAAGTTGGAGCAATATTACATAAGTTATGTCGAATTTTTACAGCATCGTTTTCCTGAGCGTGACGAAGCAGTAAAAATTGTTCTTGAACAGGGCGTCATCGCCGTCGGTCAGAAACAGCTCCTCATGGTGCATCTTGGCGATTGGTACGCCGAGCACGGAGACTGCGACCGCGCGATTGCGCACTTTAATGTCGCAAAAACCCTCAACCCCGCCGCAAAAGAAAGCATTGAACAAAAAATTGCCGAAGCGCGAGAGATATGTGCTCAATAAACTTTCCGTGTGGCTTAGCCACACGGCGGGTGGTTTAGCCACCCAGTGTTATGACAAGTCGGCGTGATGTGACTACATTTGTACCCCTCTTTTTCTCCCTCCTTTTCCTGCTGGCGGATCCTCTTTCCGCTCTTGCAATTACGCCACGCGACCCACATTTTATTGAACAAACGTATTTACAAACTATTGCGGCACCCGCAGCATGGGACGTCGAAACAGGGTCGTCGAGCGTGGTTGTTGCGGTGCTCGACACGGGCGTCGATCTTGACCACCCTGATTTGAAGGGCAATATTTGGTCGAATGACGACGAAGAGGCGGGAAATGGTGTGGACGATGACGACAACGGATTTGTGGACGATGTGAATGGTTGGGACTTTGTGCAAGACGACAATACGGTGACACCAAGCCCGTCAGGAAGTGAAGTCGCTGTGTCGCACGGAACGGTTATCGCAGGCATTATCGGCGCTCGCGGCGATAATGGCGTTGGTGTGACGGGCGTTGCGTGGAATGTGAAAATTATGTCGGTGCGCATGCTGAATGCGAGCGGTTCGGGCGACTCGGCCACGGCGGCAAACGCCGTCGACTACGCGGTGCGGAATGGTGCCGATATTATTAATTTGAGTTTTGCGGGTGATACTGCGGATTCTGTGTTGCGTACGGCAATTGAACGGGCGTATAAGGCAGGTGTGATTGTGGTTGCGGCAATGGGAAATGAAGGGCGAGACACCGACAGCGAAGCGGTGTATCCTGCGTGTTTATATAAAGGTACACAAGACTGGGTGATTGGCGTTGCGTCGTCGAGTGGTACGGACACTGCGTCGACGTTTTCGAATTACGGCAAAACGTGCACCGATATTTCTGCTCCGGGAGAAGATGTGTACACGACGGAGTATTACGACAAACCAGCAGGATTCACGCGGCCATATGGCGGCGGGTGGTCGGGAACGTCGATGGCGTCGCCGATTGTTGCGGGTGCCGTAGCGTTGTTGCGGGCCGCATTCCCGACGATTAGCGTCGACAATGTGCGGAACGCGCTGAAACTTTCGGTTGATCCACTGCACGTCACTCTCTCGCAACGCGGCAAGTATGGCGCGGGGCGATTGAACGTCGCAAATGCATTGACGGTGGCTGCACAATTATTGGGCGTTGAGCCAGAAGCGGACGATAATGCAACGGGCGATGTCGCAACCGAAGCATCGCCAAGCGAAGACGTGCTCGTAGGGGACGGCCTTGTGCCGTCCCTCGCACCATCTCGCATCGTCACGGGTGCAACTTCTGGCGCTGCGCCAATGGTTGACGTGCGGCGGCCAGACGGCACAGAGGTTGCGCAGTTTTTAGCATACGCCGACGGATTCATGGGTGGGCTACATGTTGCGGTGGGCGACGTCGACGGCGACGGGAAGCCGAATGTGGTCACAGGGGCAGGAACAGGTGGTGGCCCTCATGTTCGGGTGTTTACAGAAAGCGGTGCGCTCGTGAGTCAATTTTTCCCGTATGCGACGTCGGGTCGCGGCGGGGTAGAAGTTGCGACGGGTGACGTCGACGGTGACGACGTGGACGAAATCGTGACTGCTGTTGGCGCAGGAGTTTCGCACGACGTTGTTGCGTGGTCGGCGCGCGGCGAAGAACGTGTGCGGTTCACGGTGAATGCGTTTGCGGCGAATGCGCCGTTGCGTGTTGCGGTGGGCGATGTTGATGGCGATGGCAGGGGCGAGTTTCTTGTGACCGCAGGTGCGGGATTTAGCCCAAAGATTGCCGTGTACGACACCGATGGAACGTTTTTGCGCGAGTTCGCTCCGTATGGCACGACGTTTATGGGCGGAGTATATGTTGCGGCGGGCGATGTGAATGGTGACGGTACAGACGAAATTATTACGGGCACGGGTGACGGCGGCGGGCCGCAGGTTCGCGTTTTTAATGCGATCGGTGCAGTCATTGGTTCGTTTTTCGCGTTCGACGAATCGTCGCGTTACGGTGTTCACGTTGCTTCGGCTGACACCAACCGCGACAGCGTTGATGAAATTATTGCGTCTCCAGGATCGTCGTCAACACTCTTAAAAATTCTCACAGACAAAGGCGTCCTCATCTCGACATTTTCCGTCAATCTCACAGGAAAAGAAGGCACCGCCATCGCGGCGTGGTAGAATGACTGAGAATAAATACCTGATACGATAATAAAAAGTATGGAAAAACGTACAGCAGTTGTCACAGGAGGTGCAGGGTTTATTGGGTCGTTTGTATGTGAGAAGTTACTGAAAGACGGCCTGCGTGTTATTTGCATCGACAATTTTAGTACGGGGCATGTGCGCAATATCGATGCGATGTTGCGGAACCCCGACTTTCAATTTCTCAAACTTGATATCAATACACCGTTCGATCTCGAGTCATTTTCCGAACTTGAACCGTTCAAAGTAAAATTTTTGGGCGTACAAGAGGTGTATCATCTTGCCGTGCCAACCGTCGTCAACAAATTTAGCGAGTATCGCATGCAAACGCTGCTTGCGAATTCGGTCGGCACACGCAACGTGCTCGACATGGCAACGAAATATAAAGCGAAGGTAGTGTTTGGTTCTGCGGCGGTGGTGTATGGCGGAAGAAGAGGCGACAAAGAAATTTTTGCGGAAGGCGATGTGGGCGCGTTCGACCACCTCAATCCACGCGGCTGTTACAACGAAGGAAAGCGTTTTGCGGAAACGATGTGTGCAACGTATGCCGACGTCAATGGTATCGACGTAAAAATCGCGCGCATTTTTCGCACATACGGTCCGCGCATGCCGCTCCATCACGGTCACCAAATTCCCGATTTTATTTTGCACGCGCTCGATGGCAAAGACATCGTTATCAACGGCGACGAAAAAGCAATGACTGCACTCGTCTATGTGAGTGACGTTGTCGACGGACTCGTGCGGCTCATGCACGCCGAAAAGGGGACGACGCCCGTGAACCTCGGCAGTGACGTCGAAATCCCCATGCAGGCGATTGCTGAACAGGTGATTGCCATGACGGGCTCCGCGGTGCACGTGACGTTTGCCGAACCGCCGCCATATTTGCTTGCGCTTGGGCTGCCAAGTCTCACGAAGGTTCGTGAGTCATTGGGCTGGATGCCGCTCGTACGGCTCGAAGACGGTTTGAAAAAAACTGTTGAGTATATTCGCGCGAATAAGGCACTATTGACGCAATAGGGGTGGTAGGAGACGATAGCTGCTTATGAAAATAGTTGCGGTTATTCCTGCGTACAACGAGGAAACACGCATCGAACAAGCGATCCGCGATGCGGGTCGTTTTGTCGACGTCGTCGTGGTCGTTGATGACTGCTCGCTCGATAACACTTATTCTGAGGCGTCTGGGACGCCTGCCCATCTGCTCCGCCACATTTTGAATCGCGGGCAAGGAGCGGCATTGCAAACGGGAACAGACTACGCGGTCGAAAAATGTGGTGCAGATATTATTGTGCATTTCGATGCCGACGGGCAAATGGCGGGCGATGAGATCCCAACGCTCACGGAACTGATCAGAAACGGCGAGGCGGATGTTGTGCTCGGCTCGCGATTTTTGGGGAAGCAGGCAAATATGCCACTCATGCGGCGAATAACGTTATGGGGAGGACTAATGTTCACAAGGATTATTTCTGGCGTCGCGACGACCGATACGCATAATGGATTTCGTGCACTGTCAAAAAATGCCGCAAAAAAAATGCGCATCACCCTCGACCGCATGGCGCATGCTTCAGAAATTCTCGACTTGTTACAAATCCACAAACTCCGTTACGTCGAACGTCCTGTGACAATTCGCTATACGAAAGGTACTCTGGCAAAAGGTCAATCGTCGCTCGGCGCTTTCGTCATTGTCAAAGATTTTATAGAAAAACGTCTCTTGGGCTAATCTATGTTGTTCCAAATCGCCATCATTGCCTTCGCGCTTATTATGCTCCTCCGTACATGGAAGCAGCATAGCGCGCAAAAAGTCACCAAACAGTGGCTTGTGTTGTGGGCCGTGGTGTGGCTCGTCATTATTGCTGTTGCCATTGCACCACAGACCGCTGACGCGATTGCGGCAATTGTTGGCGTTGGTCGTGGTGCGGATCTATTCGTCTACATCGCCATTCTCTTTTTACTATACGCCGAGTACCGCACACTTGTTCGAACGAAAAAATTGCACGAACAGCAAACGGAGTTGGTACGGCGTATTGCAATCGAGAATGCAAGGCATGGTGAACATGAGGAACGGTGATAATGGCAGTGCGGCATTGTCGCCTCTTCGCTCGCACCGTCATCTGAGAAATTTTTCGCCATCTTCCTGTTGCAACACAAGAAGTGATCGCGTGCCACCCTTTACACTGCCTACTTGTTTACTCGAAATTTCTCGGGACGGGGCTTACTCATCGTCAACAACACCGCACCGCCATTATCACGCATATGCATTTTCGACCACGCACCGCAATTATCTATCTCTGCTGGAACAACCTGCGGCATTTGCCAGAGGTTGTGGCGTCGTGGGAAAAATTGGATTATCCGAAAGACCGAATGACGATTGTCATTTTGCCCGCACATTCTCCTGACGGGGTTGCCGATGTTATTCGTCGCGACGTGTTGCCAAGAAGTGGAAAGGATTTGCCTGAGATTGTTGTTATTGACGAAGAGAACCGCGGGTTCACCGTCAACAATAACGTGGGGTTGCGGTGGGCGCTCGAACAAGGTTATGACTATGTGTATTTGCAAAACGGAGATTTGCAGTTGGATGTTGCTGCAATTTCCGAAGCGGTAAAAATTGGAGAAGCAGATGAGAAAATAGGCGCGGTGCAGTCGTTGGTATGTTTTTGGAATGACCACGAAAAAGTGAATACGTCTGGTGGCATGGTGCATGTTGCGGGGTATGGGTTTGCGCGCGACAATGGTAAGCGCCTCGCCGATGTTTCGATTGTAGACGGTAGCGAGATTGCGTATGCGTCTGGCGCTGCGGTGTTGTACCGTGTTGATGCGCTCAAAAAAGTTGGTCTTTTTGACGAGGGTTTTTTTATGTATCACGACGACCTCGAACTGGGTCTGCGCTTGAAAATCGCAGGCTACAAAAATGTTATCGCCACACAATCGAAGACCTATCATGACTATCAATTCGGTAGGACGACGAAAATGTTTTTATGGATTGAAATGAATCGCTACATCGTACTTCTTGCATATTTACGATTGCGCACCATTCTGTTTCTTGCACCACTCTGGTTTGCCATCGAAATCGGCGGGTGGTTCATGTTTGTAAGGTCGGGTAACATTTTTGTAAAATTGCGCGCAGTGCGTTTGTGGCTTTCGCCGAAGCCGTGGCGACTCATTGCGTCGATGCGACGTCGTGCGCAATCGCTCCGAACAATTTCCGATCGTGAACTCACCAAACTTTGGACAGGCAAAATCGAGGCGCAAGAAATGCCAAACATATTTTTGGAACGCATTGCCAATCCTGTTGTTGACGGCATTTGGCAAGTACTTAAAAAATGTCTTGTATGGTAGTTGCACAAGTTGTTTGTATTTATCCGCCACAACGAGGCGGTATTGGTACTGTTGCGGCAGAGTATGCGCGACGGCTCAAGGAACGCGGGATTGATGTGCGCGTTTTTCACCCCGAAAATACGCCGTCGTGGTTTCGTATCGGCCATGTTGCATGGACACCGTCTCTCATTTTGCGATTGCGTAACGCCGATGTCATACACCTCCATTACCCGTTTTACGGAGCGGATCTTTTTGCCGCGTTTGCTGCATGGGTTTGGCGCATTCCTCTTGTGGTAACGCACCACATGTGTCCGAAAGTTTCGGGTTGGCGCACCCCGATGTACGTAATAAATCGTTGGTGTGTGGAACCGCTTGTACTTCGCGTCGCACAGACGGTTTTCGTTGCTACCGCAGAGTATGCAAAGGCGCAGCAAATTCGACATCGTAATCTTGTCGTACTTCCGTTTGGAGTCGACACAAAACGATTTTCCGTTGGTCGTGACAACGAGTTTCGGCGTGCGCATAATATCGACGCAGACTCAACGGCGATACTTTTTGTCGGCGGGCTGGACGCGGCGCATAATTTTAAGGGTGTCGATGTACTGCTCGATGCGTGTTCGCTCATCGCAGCAGATACGTCGTGGACACTCATGATTGTGGGAAGTGGCAATCGCAAAAAAGATTTTGAAGCGTTTGCCGCATCGCTTGGTATCGCTGACCGTGTACGGTTTATTGGTTCGGTTCCGTTTGAGGAATTACCGAATGCATATCGTGCCGCCGATATCCACGTTCTTCCGTCGACGAATCGTGGTGAAGCATTTGGGATCGTTACACTCGAAGCGGCGGCAACGGGTATTCCATCTGTGGTGAGTGACCTTCCGGGGATGCGAACACTCGTACAACACGGGGAAACAGGGTTGTGCGTAAAACCAAATGACGCTGCGGCGCTTGCGCATGCACTCAAAGACCTGCTACAACAGGATGGTCGGCGAGAAGTCATGGGTGCCGCCGCGCGCGTGATGATTGAACGGTCGTACGATGCCGACAAACTGATCGGCGAGCTCATTGCGTGTTACCAAAATCTGCGTTAATCCTCGCAGCCAAAAATCCGCGTCAATACTTCTATGAAGATCGGCATTATCACCAACCTCTACCCGCCGCATGCAAGAGGCGGAGCAGAGAACGTCGTCTTTCGGACGGTGACGGAACTCGTGTCCATGGGGCACGACGTGTTTGTGGTGACGGGGCAGCCGCGGAAAAAAGGATCGTGGATGACCGTCGACCGTTCTGCAACGGAACGTGTGTATCGATTTTTTCCGCGCAATGTATATTTCACACTTGATGATTACAAACAGCCGTGGCCTGTGCGGTTGTTCTGGCATATCATCGACGCATTTTCTCCACTTTCTGGGAGAACTGTTGGTGCAATTCTTGACGACGAAAAACCGGACGTTGTGTTTACGCATAATTTAAAGGGACTTGGGCTCTCCATCCCTCGTGCTATCCAGTCCCGAACTATCCCACACATCCACGTGCTGCACGATTTGCAGCTTATTCTTCCGTCTGGCCTCATGCTGGCCGGCAAGGAATGGCGGTTGACGGCGTTTGCGCCAATGTACGGCGTGTATCGTGCAATTTGTCGGCACCAATTCGGTAAGCCAAATATGGTCATTTCACCGTCGCAGTTTATTGTCGACCAGTATAAGATGCATGCGTTTTTTGGCAATGCGCCGTTCCTCATGCAGCCGAACCCGACGCCGAATTTTCCTGTTGTTGTGCGTGGCGACCACGCAGCTGGTCCTTTAAAACTTTTGTTTGTCGGACAGTTTGGAGAGCATAAGGGCATTCAGTTTCTTTTGGATGCATTTGTAAAAGTCACACAACATGTACAGCTGCTTATTGTCGGCGAAGGGCCGCTCCGCGACGTTGTTGCGGCGCATGCGGAAAAAGACAAACGTATTTTGCATTTGGGCTATATGCCGCCAGATGAACTGGTGAAGTGTTACGGCGTTGCCGACGCTCTCGTCGTTCCTTCACTGTGCTACGAAAATTCACCAACGGTTATTTATGAAGCACTGAATGCGGGGATTCCGATACTCGCGTCGCGCATTGGCGGCGTTGGTGAACTTATTCGTGAAGGGGAGTCGGGGTATTTGTTTGCTCCCGGTTCCGAGGCAGACTTTCTGCGCACCGTTGGAGAGCTATTCACACATCGCGCAGAATTCGCCGCCCGCTACGAATCCATCCGCACCACTGTCGCCCCATACTCCCTCGATAAATACACCGCCCGCCTGCTCGAGTTCGTCAAAATGGTTGTGAGTCAACACTAGGCACTGTCAGTGCTAAGTGTGGATAACTTGTGAATAAAAAATCCTGCTCGTGTGAACAGGGATTTTTATTATGCTAATTTTGTAATGTCGACTTTTTTCCCCTCATTTGCCCACTTCATGAGCGTCTTCAACCCGCGGGTCGAAATCAGCACACGTTCCTTTCTGCCTGTCGCAGGGTTCACGAGCACACGTTTCTGCAAATTGGGCATTTGGCGACGCTTTGTTTTAACGTTGCTGTGGCTCACGTTATTGCCCGTGAGGGGTGTTTTGCCAGTAACGGCGCAGACTTGGGACATAGAGAAGGGTGTCCGGCGGAGCCGGATCCGGCTTTGCCGGAAAAAGCTAGAAGGTAAAACGATGACGGAAGTGTAGCGGATCACGGAGAATTGAGCAAGTCTATAGCCACTTTCCTATAGAACTACCCCGCTACTTCCTAAAAAATGCTATACTCCCACAATATGGGAGGGAAGACGGGGGAAGGGGGAATCGCCCACATTGTTGCGGTAAATATGGGCTATGGCCACGAGCGGCCAGCGCATGTTTTGCGTGGGTTGGCGACGGGAGGGCGGGTGGTGATCGCGAACGACTATGAGGGCATTCCGAAAAGTGACCAGTCGCTGTGGCATACGAGTCGCATTTGGTATGAGCGAATTTCGCGATTTCGCGTCGTCCCGATTTTGGGGCCGATTGCGTTTGGCGCGATGGACGTTTTACAAAGCATTCCCGATTTTTACCCGCGGCGCGACATGTCTCGGCCGTCGCTGCAGTTGCGCGAACTTTACGCACTCATCCGCAATCGAAATTGGTGCCGTCATCTTATTGATGAGCTCGCAAAAAATCCGTTGCCGTTGTTGTGTACATTTTTCACTCCTGCGTTTGCTGCGGAAGAGTTTGGATACCCAGGAGATATTTACGTTGTTATTTGTGACGCCGACATGAGTCGCGCGTGGGCACCGCTATCGCCGAAGCACAGTCGCATAAAATATTTTGCGCCGACGGGGCGTGTGGTGGAGCGACTCAAACTGTACGGCGTTCGTGAAGAAAATATTTTTCATACGGGTTTCCCGTTGCCCATGGAAGCAATTGGCGGTCTCGACGCGCCGATGCTGCGTCGTGATCTTGGCCGACGTTTGTGCAACCTCGATCCGCGCGGCGTTTTCACGTCGCATGCCATGTCAACGCTGAGTGCTGTGCTCGGTAAAACATTTTGTGATTCACTCGAAGGTCAGAAGCCGAAAAAACTTTCGTTGACGTTTGCGGTTGGAGGGGCAGGGGCGCAGCGTGAAATTGCGGTTGCGGCGGCAAAGAGTTTGCGGCGCGAAATTCTTGCGGGAACCATTCGCATGACGCTTGTGGCGGGAACACGGCATGATGTTGGCGAATATTTTCATACCGAGCTTGCGAAAGCAGGACTCGAGCGTGCAATCAAAAAAGGCGACGCGGCAATCATGCTCGCCGAAAATCGTCCCGATTATTTCTCAAAATTTGCACTCCTCATGCAGGAGACAGATATTTTGTGGACGAAGCCGTCGGAACTCTCGTTTTTTTCAGGGTTAGGTTTGCCGATTGTTATGGCGCCAACTGTGGGGAGTCAAGAGGATTTTAATCGGCATTGGTTGCAGCAAATTGGTGGTGGTGTCGATCAACTTGATCCGCGTTATGCAAACGAATGGCTGTTTGACTGGGTGAATGGCGGGGCATTGGCACGCATGGCGTGGAATGGCTACGTCGAGGCGCCAACGCACGGCGCTTATCGCATTACGGACATTCTCTCTGGTCGTTCAAATTCAATGCACCAATTGCCGCTGGTTGTGTAGGTGATAGGGCGGGCACAGGGCGAGCCCGTACGAGCAGAATCACGCCGAGGCGTCCGGGACAGGTCAAAGCGTGACAAAAAGGCCGTATTCGCGTAGGCTTTGTTTATGTTATCGAAAGCGCAAGAGCGGATTCTACGGGATTTGCAAACAAAAAAGGGTCGTAAGGACCGAGGGCTTTGCCTCATTGAGGGCGCAAAGTTTGTCCGGGACGCCAAACGTTTCGTCGAGTTTTCGTTTACCCCGCAGGATACAAACCAGTTTCGTGAGTATGTGTCGACGGTAGCACCGCAGTCGATTGCCGCTGTTGCTCGTGTGCCTGAATGGACAATGGATGATGTACTGCAAAAAGATGTTGTTGTGGTGCTCGACGGCGTGCAGGACCCTGGAAACGTTGGTAACGTGTTGCGTGTTGCGCTCGGGTTCGGTGCGTCGGTTATTGCGGTTGAGAGCGCCGACATTACGAGCCAAAAAGTGGTGCGTGCCAGTACGAGCGCAATGTTCAAAACGCCGTGGGTCGAAATGAAACGCGACGAAGCGCTTGATGTGCTCGCCGAAATCGACCGTCCGATTTATCGACTCGAAAATAAAACTATTTCTAAGGATCCCGAATTTATTCATAAGGGGAAAATCGTGCTTATCGCAGGCAACGAAGGTAGTGGCATCCAGCTCGACGTCAACGGTACGTCTGTTCGCATTGCCCACGACCCCGCCCTCGAGTCGCTCAACGTCGCCGTCGCCGTCGCAATCGTGCTCTCGCGTTTGTACTAATGGGGTCAGGTCTGGAATCTGGAATTGTGACAAAAGGCCCTTATGTTTTTGGTAAAGAATAGCAACGGTACTGCTCGTCGCGGCGAATTAACGACCTGTCACGGCACCGTGCAAACGCCCGTGTTCATGCCAATCGCAACGGCAGGGGCGGTAAAAACGCTCATGGCGAGCGAAGTGACAGCGCTCGGAGCAAGCGTTATTTTGGGCAATACGTATCATTTGCTTTTGCGGATAGGGGAAGAGCGAATGCGTGCGCTTGGCGGTCTGCACAAACTTATGCGCCACGATGGGCCGATTTTGACCGATAGCGGTGGCTATCAGGTGTTTAGTTTGTCTGGAGCAAAGCTGTCCGCCAGAGGCGGATCCGCCTCTGGCGGAAACAAGACCGACGAAGACGGCGTGACGTTTCAATCGCACATTGACGGGGCGACGCTGCGATTGACGCCCGAATCGTCGATTGCGATGCAGCAGGCAATTGGCGCCGATATTTTGATGCAGTTTGACGACGTTGCCGCAGGTGATTCGCCGCGTGAGCGATATGAGGATGCAATGCGACGATCGTTGCGATGGGCAGCGCGATCAAAAATCGCACTACTAACTACCCCACTACCTTCCTACAATCCTCCCCCGCATCTCTTCGGCATTGTGCAGGGCGGTACGCACGAAGATTTACGTGCAGAGTCGGCGAAAGGTTTGGTTGACATTGGTTTTGATGGTTATGCAATTGGTGGACTATCGGTGGGTGAGTCACGCTCCGACACGTTTCGCATTGCGAAGGCGACAGCGACGATGTTGCCCGTCGACAAGCCGCGTTATTTCATGGGTGGCGGCATGCCCGAAGAAATTGTGTACTACGTCAGCGTCGGCATTGATATGTTCGACTGTGTGCTGCCCACACGGAACGCGCGACACGGCATGCTCTTTGTATGGAAGGACGACCCGAGTATTTCCGTTCGTCGAGCATTCGAGCTCGCACAACAGGGAGCATCAGACGTCGACATTGCCGATACGCTCTACGAAAAAATGCACATTACAAAATCTATCCACGCCGAAGATTTGTCGCCGATCGACGCATGGAACACGGGCGCTCCAACATCTCAAGAATTTTCCCGCGCCTATCTTCACCACCTTTTTAAAGCCGACGAAATACTCGGCCTCCGTTTGGCAACCTTACAAAATCTTCGCTTCTATTTGCGAATGATGGAGGAGCTACGGGCGTGCATTTGACAATTTAATCGGCAATCTGTAGCCTACATATACCCAGGAAGAGTGCGGCGTCACTCATCCGAAGGGATCGATAGACCATTCGTAAACAGGGGCATCGTACCCCAGCCTGCCGCGTTGTAGGTTCTACTGTCGCACGGACATAGTTGGTGGGAGCACACCAAGAGCGCCGTGGCTGAGTGATAGCGAAAAGGTCATCTGACGCGCGGATTTGGGAAATCTGTGCGAAACGGGAGTGCCACTCTCCCGAAAAGGCTAGCCACCTTGCCGCCTCGAAATAAGAGGAAATGCAGTGAGATCAGGCAACCGGCTGTTTGATGAGGCACGTCACACATCCTGAAGTGTGTGGCCATGACCAAAAACAAACGTTGGAGGTGCTGCCGAGCCTCCATCCCCTCTGACCCTCTCGTGCGTAAGCGCGAGGGGGTCTCCTTTTTTTCGTGCTATACTATTCTTGTATGCAAACGGCAGTAAAAGGCGTTGGCGGAGTACTTGGTGAAGTCGTTGGCGATGTGGTGCGTTTTCCGTTGTGGTGGTACACGACAGGTGTGGTGCATGCGGCAACGGTACTCTTGCATAGCGTCAAATACTACGCACGGAGTCTCGGGATTGCGGTGTGGATACGCAACATTTTCGTTCCCATGTTCGGCCAGCACGATTGGCAGGGGCGGATTATTTCCGTGTTCATGCGGAGCGCACAAATTTTTTTCCGAGGTGTCGCGCTCGGCATATACGCTATCGTTGCGCTTGCACTTTTTGTGTTGTACGTTGCCGTCCCACTGTGCGCATTTGCGTTTTTCCTCTTTCATATTTCTGCCATCTTTTTGTGAACGACCTTCCTCAATTTTCTGTTCCCGTCATTGATGAAACAAGTCCTGACTTGTTGACAGGTGTTTTGGTTGATGGGGTGTTTTGGCGATGGGAGAACAGGGTGACGCTGTCGACGATTGCATGGGAGAAAACGCGCAAGTCAGTACGGAAAATGGTGACAGGGGTGACGACGGTGCTGGCGTTTGCGGGTGTTGGCGTATTCGTGTTCGGCGTCGTTGTCGTATTCGGTGCCGACATTTTACGCTCTGCGACATGGTGGCAGCCGAATGCGTACCTCGCAGGCTTTTGGTTTGCTATTCTCTGTGCGCTATTTTTGCACTATCGACGTGTGCGTGAGCAGCTTGAGGAGAAAAACGTCCCGCACCCAAGAACAAATCCCGAATTCGTGACACTTCCGTCGCCGGATGCGGTTGAGCGTCACGGGAATATTTTTTCTGTTTCTGACGTTGAGGCACGCAACGCCGTTGCCGACGCATTCACGTTGGCGAATGGTGCGGGGCATGCCGGCGTTTCTGCACTTCACCTTTTTGCCGCGACGATCCCTACGCGTCCCATTGCAACGCTCTTTGCCCGCCTCGGCATTTCATACGACGCAATAAAAGAGCCGTTGCGTCGCCGCATGGCAACGTGTGTCAAAGGCGAGACGGTGTTCGGCAGCACGGCATATGACGTCATTGATCGTGCATTTATGCTCGCGATCGCCGACGGGAGAACTGTGCTTTCACCGCGTGAAATCTTTACTGCCGCAGTTGCCGTTGAACCGTTTTTTGAAGAGCTCTTTGCGTCAAAAGCGATTACGCGTGAAGCGCTCGACAACACCCTTGCATGGATTCGCGTTGGTGACGATTTAGTCGCACGCTACCGCACATTCCGTCGTGCGGCAGGGTTTAAGCCGACCGGCAACATGGATCGCGCATTCACTGCCGTCGCAACGCCGTTTCTCGACAGCGTGAGCGAAGACCTCACGCGTAATGCCGTCTATGGCCGCACAGAAATGCTGATTGGCCGCGATCGCGAAATGGCCGATGTGATGCGCGCCATTGAAGGCGGTAACCAGAGCATCGTGCTCGTGGGTCCGATTGGCGTCGGAAAAGCGGCGATTGTCGACGGTATTGCCGAGCGCATGGTCGCCGAGAATGTTCCCGTCGTGTTGCAAGATAAGCGCTTGCTCAAAATTTCCGTGCCGCACATTGTGAGTGCACAGGGCGGTAACGGGGCGGAGGAGCGATTTTTATACGCCATGCAGCAAGTTGGTGCGGCAGGCAACGTCATACTTGTCATCGAAAATTTGCACGAACTTGTTGGCGCAGGGGAAACGCTCGATTTATCGTCGATACTTTCTGCGGAACTGGAGAAGGGGTACACGTTTGTGATCGGGACTACCACGGCAGAGGGCTATCGTCTGATTGAAAAGTCGCCGCTTCGTGCACGACTATCGAAGGTTGTCATTGAGGAGCCAGAACGTAATGACGCCATTCTTGTTCTCGAGTCGAAATTGGGATTTGTCGAAGCAAAAAATCGTGTGGTGTTTACGTATGCGGCGGTCGAAGCAGTTGTCGATATGTCGGCTCGCTACATGCACGACGACATGCTGCCGCAAAAAGCGATCACGCTTGCAGCAGAAGTTGCACTCGACGTTGCAAAGAAGGGCGTGCTGCATGCGTGGGTCACAAAAGAAGATGTTGCGCGCCTCGTTGGTACAAAAACAGGCGTGGCGACCACGGAGGTAACGGAAGAAGAAGGCGACAAGATGTTGCATTTGGAAGAACGCATGCACGAACGCATTATTGGCCAAGCACATGCGGTGACGGCGATTGCTGCGGCGTTGCGTCGAGCGCGTGTCGAATTGCGGTCGAAGAAACGACCGATCGCGAACTTCCTCTTCCTGGGGCCGACGGGTGTCGGTAAAACCGAGCTCGCAAAGACGACTGCTGCGGTGTATTTCGGTGACGAAAAGGCGATGATTCGTTTTGACATGTCAGAGTATCAGGATGCGGCGTCTGTGTCGCGACTTATTGGTGGCAATGGGCAGGCGGGATTGCTCACGGAAGCCGTGCGCAAGCAGCCGTTTGCACTGCTGCTCCTCGACGAGCTTGAAAAAGCACACCCAGAAATTCTCAATTTGTTCTTGCAGGTGATGGACGACGGGCGTTTGACCGACGGCACAGGGCGCACGATTGACTTTACGAATATCATTCTCATTGCAACGAGTAACGCGGGGACGCAATTTATTCAGGACAGCATTGCGAAGGGCGATACAATCGACGTCATCAAAACCGCACTCCTCGAAAACGAATTGCGCACAACGTATCGCCCCGAATTCCTCAACCGTTTCGACGACACGATTGTGTTTACGCCATTGACGCAAGAAGACGTGCTGGCGATTGCGCACCTCATGTTGAACGGTGTTGTGGCGCAGATGGAGGAGAAGGGTATTACGCTCGAAGTGACAGACGCTGAAGTACAGGAATTGGCGCAAAAAGGGTTTGACCCGAAATTTGGTGCGCGGCCGCTTCGCCGTGCTATTCAAGAAAACGTCGAAAACGCGATTGCGGACTTTTTGCTCCGTGGTAAAGTCGAACGGCGTGACACACTCACCCTCGACGTCGGTGGCGTCATCACGTTGCATAAAGCACAAGCGCTGTAAGCTGAAACGTAAAAAGGGGTCAGGTCTTGTTATTACTCATTTTGGTTATGTCGCAAAAAAATATTCTTCAAATTTTGCTCGTGATCGGCGCGGGATTTTACATCTTCGAGGCAGCCATTCATGCGCTCGGTCTTCCTATTTTGGAACACGATAAGATATTTTTACCAACGCACGACCGTTACATCGCCATCATGGCGTTGACATACGCAGCGCTCCTTATTCTCGTTTCAACGAACATCGAAAAATATCGCACGCTCTTTGCCGTTGTCATGACAGGCATTTTTGTGAGCATGGGCAATGCAGTGCTGATCGCTCATTCGGGAGGCTACGCAGCGTTCGGTGTTATCAATCTTGACAGGAGTTTGACGCTCATTGGTTTCGGCGCTGCGGTATGGTTTGTGGTGACACTTGCCACTTTTCGACGTTACACTCACACTAACGCCGTATGAGCGTTTGGTGGATATTTCCCGTTGGGGCGGCGCTGTGCCTCGCGATTGCGGTGACAGATGGCGTTCGCGCGTTTGCAATTCTTTGCGGCGTTGTTGACGCGCCAGACAGGCAGCGTAAATTGCACAGTGGCTCAACACCGCTTTTTGGTGGCATTGGGCTGTACATCGCGTTTGCCGTACCGACGCTTGCCGTCCTCATATTCACACGTCACTTTACTTCAGGCGACATTGGCGTCGGCGAATTTGTCGGTTTTTTGACAGGTGGCCTCGTGCTTATTCTTGGCGGCATACTCGACGATCGCTATACACTTCCCCCGCGCGTCACCATCCTTTTTTCCGTTGTCGCCGTGCTTCTTGCGACACTCTCGGGAATTGGGATCAGCAAGCTTACCAACCCGTTTTCTGCCGAACCATTTTTGCTGACCGCCCTCGTGTCGATGTCGTTTACATTTTGTTGGTTGATGGTAACGACATACACCACAAAACTTCTCGATGGCGTCGACGGTTTGGCGACGACGGTCATCGTGATCGGTTGCGCGGTTATCGCACTCCTCTCGTTGACGCCTGCGTACTTCCAGCCCGACGTTGCGCTGCTCGCCGCAATTGCCGCCACCGCCTGCCTCGGGTTTCTCGCATGGAATTTCCCACCCGCCCGTATTTTTCTTGGCGAGGGCGGAAGCACATTCCTCGGTTTTATGCTTGGTACGCTCGCCGTTATTTCGGGCGGTAAAGTCGCCACCGCGCTTCTTGTACTCGGTATCCCTGCACTCGACGTCGCATTCGTCGTCGTCCGTCGACTCTTGCAACGTAAAAACCCCTTCACCTCCTCAGATCGTCAACACCTTCATCTCCTTCTTCGTGACCACGGCTTCACGTCGCGCCAAATCCTCGCCCTTTACGCGTTTCTCGCAACACTCTTTGGCTTGACGACGCTCGTGTTTTCGAGCTGGCAAAAAATCGCTGCGCTTGCTACCCTAGGGCTTATCGCGCTCGTGGGCCTCTTGTGGCTGACCCGTCGCCAACCATAAAACATATGAATGACTCTCTTGTGACGTCGAAAACAACAGGCCGTTTTGTATACATTTTTTTCGGCATTCTCGCAGGCCTTATGGTGCTGTGGATTGCCTACATGGCGATAACGGGAAACGAATGGGGAACTGTTCGGCAGGGTGAGGCGGAGACGTACACGGTGCGCATTGCCGACAACCCGATTGAATGGGCAAAGGGGCTATCGGGCACAAAAGCATCGGATTTGGGCGATGCGATAGGGTTGTTGTTTGTCTATGGTAAGGCCGAAGAGAGGACGTTTTGGATGAAAGGCATGAACTATAATTTGGACATTTTGTGGATAAAAGAGGGGAGAGTCATGAAAATAGATTATAACGTACCTGCACCTGCCGCTGGTCAGGAACCGATTTCGGTGATGTCGGACCCATTACTGGTCGACATGGTGCTTGAAATGCCTGCGGGCGGAGCGGATCGTGTAGGGTATCTCGCGGGTCATCAGCTTTACTTCGATCTTGACGCTCCTGCGCAAAACTGATAGCATCGCCCCACATTAATCGGCATCTGGAAGGCTGTAAATCTCCCATAGGAGTGCCTGGAGAGCCAAAAACGTATGTACGCAGTTATCGTAACGGGCGGCAAGCAGTATCTTGTCACCGAAGGTCAAACATTGAAGGTGGAGAAGCTTGAAAATGACGTGGACGCAGCACTTTCGTTCGACTGTTTGCTTGTTTCCGACGAGTCGGGTGACAACGTAAAAGTTGGCAAACCCATCGTTGACGGCGCAAAAGTCTCTGCAAAAGTCATTGCACAAGGCCGTGCGGACAAAATTTCCGTCGTTAAGTACAAGCGAAAGGTTCGCTATCGCCGCAATGTCGGCCATCGTCAGCCATTTACGGAAATTCTCATCGAAAAGATTGCATAAAGTAAAGGCGCCCAAAACGGGCGCTTTTGCTTTTCTGATGAAGTGGTAAAATTCTTGATATGCGAAAAGACATCCTTGCATTCGTCGGCCCCAGTCAATCGGGCAAAAATACGCTGATTATAGATATGCTGGCGATGTATCCCGAGAAAGTTGGCGTGAGCATGTCGGTGACAACACGCTCGTGGCGAGGGAGCGACGATGACATTTTTTATCGCTTCATGTCGAAGGAGGCATTTGAAGCGCTTGTGAAAGACGGCGGATTTGCGCATTGGGTTGCTCATGCGGGGAATTATTATGGTACGCCGCGAGCAGACGTCGACGCAACGCTCGCCACGAAATATGCCGCAGGAGCGTTTGTCGAACAGGGAGTGATGAATTTACGCAATGCAGACTACACGGTGCGCGTCATCAAAATCCGTCCCGTTGGCCATGTGCAGTCCACCGACCCGAAGCGACAGGTCGAAGACGCTGTTCGTGACCAGATAGACATTCACCCCGAGATCGTCATTGAGAACGACTTTTCGCCGGGTGGGAGAGAACGCGCCGCGGCACAATTGGCACATTATATCGAGGCGCTGCCATGACTTTTCCGTACTCCTTTCGCTTGTGGTAAACTGTGCCCCGTATGTTTCGTTTGAATGATGTTACCCCTCGTACTACTTTGCTTGCAGGATTGCTTTTTTCTGCTGTCGTGTTCGCATTTGGCTATTCCATTGGCAGCGGCACGCGCCTCGACCGTCTGCATTGGGGCGGTATACGTGTCGACGACACTCCGCTCGATGTTGCGAAAGAGGTCAATTTTGAAGCGTTTTGGGATGTGTGGCATTTGGTGAGCGACAAATACGTCGACCAGCCTGTGGATAAGCAAAAAATGCTTGATGGCGCCATTGAAGGCATGGTCGCAGGGCTTGGAGATCCGTATACGACGTATTTCACACCCGAGCTTGCGCAAGAATTCAATCAAGAAGTCGACGGCGTCTTTTACGGAATTGGTGCGGAAATTGGTGAACGCGACGACGGCATTATGATTATTGCGCCGCTGCCAAACACTCCTGCCGAAACCGCAGGTCTTGTGGCGGGCGACCTCATTCTTTCTATCGACGGTACGACAACGAATGGCATGAGTGTGTACGAAGCGGTGCGACGCATTCGCGGTGACATCGGCACGCAAGTCATATTGTCGATATATCATGTAGGCGACGATGCGAGCCACGATGTTGCCATTATCCGTGACGAAATTACGATAGATAGCGTTACATGGACGTTACGCACCGACGGTATTGCCGTTATTACGATTTCGATGTTCAATGAAGATACTGTGCCGCTCATGCGGCAAGCGGCCGAGGAGATTGTCGCCGCACATCCGAAGGGCATGGTCGTTGATTTGCGCAACGACCCTGGGGGGCTTTTGAACGCTGCGATTGACGTTGCGTCAATGTGGGTAGGAAATAGTGTTGTGGTGATCGAAAAAACGCTCGAGGGTGAAGAATCGTACGGGGGGAGTGGGACGCCTGTATTTGCGAATATCCCGACAGTGGTACTGGTGAATGCCGGCTCGGCGTCTGCGTCGGAAATTCTTTCAGGCGCGCTGCAAGACTATGGCCTCGCGACGGTCATGGGTGAACAAACATTCGGGAAAGGTTCGGTACAGGAGTATCACGATGGGCTTGTTGGTGGTTCTGCCGTCAAAATCACGATTGCGCATTGGCTCACGCCAAATGGTCGTACGATTAACGGAACGGGACTCACACCGGACACCGTGATAACGGAAACATTAGACGACATGCATGCTGGGAAAACGCCACAAATGGACGCGGCGATCAGTTTCCTCAAGAAAAACTGATGGCGGCCGCGAGCGACATCGTACTGAAGTGTCTGCAGGGGGACTCGTGCTTCAGCGTGTCCGCGGTCAGGTGTCGTTTGCCATGGTGGTGGATTCTTATGGCAAGTGGGCGTTTCCAAAAGGGCATGTGCGAATGGGGGAGTCATATCGGTCTGCGGCGGTGCGAGAAATTGGTGAAGAAATGGGGCTCGCGAAATTGCGCTTCGTTGCTCGGCTCGATACGATAGATATCTGGTTTCGCGACAGGTACGTTCATAAAGGCGAACTCATCCATAAATACATCCATTACTTTCTCTTCGAGGCGCCGCCAGACGCGATACTTACGAAGCCAGAATCGCAGGAAGACGGCGAACAAATCCAGTCGGTCGGGTGGGTACCCGCTGCCGAACTTGCCACGCGATCCAGTTACCCCGACATGGTCGACATAATCGAAAAAGCATTACGCATATGCAAGTTATTCTCCTCGAAGACGTCAAAGCCCACGGACACAAAGGCGATGTCGTGGAAGTATCGGAAGGGTACGCCCGCAATTTCCTCTTCCCCGCACACCTCGCCATTGAAGCCTCTAAGTCATCGCTAAGGGCGATGGAGGAAAAGGATGAGAGAGGAAAGAGGAAGGTTGAGAAGACGGAGCACGAGGAGCGCAAACAGGCGGCGGCGCTTGATGGGTTGGAGGTGATGGTGCAGGCAAAGTCGGAGGGTGGCAAGTTGTTTGCGGCGGTGGGGGCGAAGCAGGTCCGTGAGGCGTTGAAAGGGTTGGGATATAGCGTCGACGAAGAGCAGATTGAAATGACGCCCATGAAAAATGTCGGTAGCGAAACCGCAATCGTCAATTTTGATAGTGGCTACGAGGCGACGATTACGATAATTGTGGAAGCGGGGTAGTTTCTAGGATTGAGTATATGCATCACAAATTTATTTTTGTTGTCGGGGGCGTCATGAGTGGCGTCGGGAAGGGGACGTCAACAGCGGCGCTCGGGCTTATTCTGCGTGCGAAGGGTTTTACGGTGACGGCAATCAAAATTGATCCGTACGTCAATGTCGATGCAGGAACAATGAACCCTGTGGAGCACGGTGAAGTTTTTGTGACAGTGGATGGCGACGAGACCGATCAAGACATTGGTAACTACGAACGGTTCCTCGACATCGACATTACGAAGAAGAATTACATGACGACGGGGCGCGTGTATCTCTCCGTTATCGAGAAGGAGCGGCGCGGTGATTATCATGGCAAGTGCGTGGAGGTTGTGCCGCGTGTGCCCGAAGAAGTTATTGCACGCATCGACATTGCCGCAGAGGCAGCGAAGGCAGATTTTGTGCTTATTGAAATCGGGGGAACGGTGGGTGAGTACGAGAACATTTTGTTCCTTGAGGCACTGCGCATGATGCGCATGCGCGACCCCGATTCTGTGCGGACAATTTTGGTAAGTTATTTGCCCGTGCCGCCGTCGATTGGCGAAATGAAAACGAAGCCAACACAACATGCCGTGCGCGAAATCAACCGCGTCGGTATTGCACCCGACTTTATCATTTGCCGCTCCGAGGCCGCGCTCGACGCGCCACGGCGTGAAAAGTTGAGTAGATTTTGCGGTGTGCCCGAGGCGCACATTATTACTGCTGCGAATGCAAAGTCGATTTACGAAGTGCCGATGATGTTTGAGGAACAGGGGTTTGCGGATACGGTGTTAAAGTCGTTTCATGCAGAAGCAAAGCCTGCAGATCTGTCGTCATGGCAGAAGCTTGTCGAAAAGATTGGAGGCGTAAAAAATGAAGTGCGGATTGGTGTTATTGGGAAATACTTTTCTACGGGCGACTTTATACTTTCGGACGCGTATCTTTCTGTGCTCGAGGCGCTGAAGCACGGCGCATGGGCAAATGGGTGCAAGCCTGTTATTGAATGGCTCAATTCGGAGGAATACGAGAAACACCCCGAAAAACTGGGTGAACTCGATACGTTCGATGGCATTTTGATTCCAGGAGGTTTTGGTTCGCGCGGGGTCGAAGGAAAAATTGCTGCAATTGGATATGCGCGAAAAAACAAGATTCCGTATTTTGGTATTTGCTACGGCATGCAATGTGCGGTGATTGAGTTTGCGCGTACTGAACTTGGTTGGAACGACGCGAACACGACGGAGATAGACACCGCGACGACACACCCAGTGATTCACATTATGAGTGATCAAAACACGAAGCTGGATGTGCAGGGAATTGGGGGGACGTTGCGGTTGGGGAGTTATCCGTGCGTGTTGGCGGAAAACTCAGTGTCGATGGCTGCGTACGGTGAAACAAATATTTCCGAGCGCCACCGTCACCGCTACGAATTCAACAGCGACTATCGAGAAGATCTGGTTCGTGCGGGGCTTGTCATTGCGGGAACATCGCCCGACGATCGTTTGGTAGAAATCGTCGAAGTTGCCGACCATCCGTTTTTTGTTGGTGTCCAATTCCATCCTGAATTCCAGTCTCGCCCACTTTCTCCACATCCGCTTTTCGTTGCATTCATCAAAGCGGCAAAATCGCGTGTGGCTTAGCCACACGACGGGTGGCTAAGCCACAGGTATGCGTAAGATACAGCTTGCGGAAGGAAACTACTATCACGTCTATAATCGCGGTGTTGATAAGCGATGTATTTTTAAGGATGAACATGACTATGCTAGGTTCTACGCATCACTTTACCTCTTTAATGATGCAAACTATAGCAATTCTGGACATGATGTGCTTCATAATGATGTTCTACTTGCTGCGCATGACGTTTTGCAGCACGATCGTGATCCATTTGTTCGCATCGTAAGTTTCTGTTTAATGCCAAACCATTTTCACCTCTTGCTTTATCAGAAGAAAGAAAATGGTATAGCAAAATTTATGCAGAAACTCGGCACAGGTTATACGGGCTACTTTAATAGAAAAAATGATCGCAGTGGCAGTCTCTTTGAGGCGACGTATAAAACAATACACGTCGCGCATGACGGACAATTTCAACACATGCCCCGATACATTCACTGTAACGCACTTGATCTATCCACGATCTCATGGCGTGACGGAGGTGTAGTTGACTGGAGTATCGCGCAAAAAGCACTCGATGTCTTTCCATGGTCTAGTCATTCCGTGTACATGGAGGTGGATCAGGAATTGCCTGTGGTCGATGAATGGGAGGTGAGGAATATGTTTCCTGATCGGTTATCATACTCTTCGTTTTTAGAAGAGTGGGCGACAAGAGGTTTCGTTGACGGGCGCCGTGTGGTTTAGCCACACGACGGGTGGCTAAACCACACGCAAACAAAAATGAGGCGTTTGGCCTCATTTTGTTTCCTGCTTACTTTACGTGGACGAATGTTCGTAGCTTGAGCGCACCAGTAAAGTCTGGCATTTTTTTCTTCATGAAATGCACAATACCATTCGTGCAGGCGTAGAGTGTGTCGTCCTTACCGATCTTGACGCCAACCCCAGGGTGCATTTTTGTGCCGCGCTGACGCACAAGAATTTCACCTGAAAGCACCTTGGTGCCGTCCGAGCGTTTTACGCCGAGTCGTTTTGCAACGGAATCTCGGCCGTTGGTTGTAGAGCCCTGCGCTTTTTTATGTGCCATATGTTTAAAACCTGCCCAAGTTGGTCATCTGCGTTGTCGCTTTTCCGGTTCTCGCTCACCGTAGGATTACCTACGCCTCGCTTCGATCCTCGTCGCTCCTAGCATCTGAGCCAACTTAGCAGGTTTTAATTAGTAAGTTTGTGAGAATACTAGCCTACACGCGGTTTGTCGTCAAGTCGACGGCGTGGTACACTTAGAGACATGGAAACCCCACTTGAAGCTGTTTTGCGGGAGATTGGTGAGTGTTTACAACTGCATGCGGGCGGCATTGAGCTTGTCGACTTTTCAGAGGAAACGGGTGATGTGCGTGTTCGGCTCGTCGGAACCTGTGGACACTGCCCACTTGCGGCATTCACCCTTTCTCATACCGTGACGCTCGCTCTAAAAGAACGCTTGCCGTGGGTCAAGAATGTTATTGCCATGTAATGTGCCACTTTTTCATCGCCACAATTTTCGAGACATGATGCGAGTGCCATTGGTTCGTTTTGCAGGAATTTTTTCGGTCGTCTGTTTGCTGTCGGGCGTGCTCGTCATTGCAATCGCACTTTTTCCTGCGGCACTCACCGCGCCAGTCGTTTCTCTCCACTATAATATCCATTTCGGTGTTGACGCGGTCGGTGCGTGGTGGCGACTGTTTGTGCCGACAGCGCTCGGTGTGGTGTTGACGCTCGGCAATTTTTGGTATGCAGCTCGTGTATGGCAGCGCGAACACGTTATTGCGTACGCATTTCTTGTTGCAACCGTACTTATCAACATTTTCGTTCTCCTTCACATCGTCTGTATTGTTCTTTTGAACCTTTCGTATGGTTGATGTGTTCGTGTTGAGCAAAATCCTTGCGCTTGCAACCATTTCCTCGGTGGTTGCATTTGCATGGACTCCTGCGTTGACGCACTTTTTGTACAAATATAAAATGGGCAAATCTATTCGTAGCGCCGTTCATGCACCACTCTTTGCAAAAATGCACGCAAAAAAAGCGGGGGTGCCAACCATGGGCGGTCTCCTCATGTGGGTGACGCCGCTTGTACTTGCATTTTTCTTTTTCGGTGTACACGTACTGTTTCCTGATTCGGTTATTGGAAGCCTCAACTTTTTGTCGCGCTCGCAAACGTGGTTGCCACTTGCCGCACTTGTTGCCGCAGGCGTTGTTGGCCTTGCGGACGATTTTCTCAATGTGCGCGGAATCGGTTCACATGGTGGTGGCATTCACATTCGTCATCGTCTTGTGCTGTATACCATAATCGCCGCAATCGGTGCGTGGTGGTTTTACACAAAACTCGACTGGAATTCGTTGCACATTCCGTTCGTCGGCGACGTTACAATCGGCTGGTGGTACGTTCCGCTGTTTATCGGCGTTCTTGTGTTGACGTCATTTTCTGTCAATCAAACCGACGGCCTCGACGGGCTTGCGGGCGGTACGCTTGCATCGGCGTTTGGTGCATATGCGGTCATTGCACTCTTACAGGGACGTGTCGACTTGGCAGCATTCTGTGCGGTGATCATGGGTGCGCTCTTCGCGTTTCTGTGGTTCAACATTTTTCCTGCCCGATTTATGATGGGCGACACGGGTGCGATGTCGCTTGGTGTGACGCTCGGCGTCGTCGCAATGCTCACCGACTCCGCTCTTCTTCTGCCCTTCATCGGCATTGTGTTTGTGCTCGAGGCGGTGACAACGGTCATACAGATCGTGTCGAAAAAAGTTTTTGGTCGAAAAGTTTTTCTCATCGCACCCATTCATCACCATTTTGAAGCGAAAGGCTGGCCAGAACCAAAAGTCGTTATGCGTTTTTGGTTGTTGTCTTGTATTGGGGCGTCGCTCGGACTCATCATCGCGCTTCTTGACGCCGCCGTGCTCGGAAGTGCCGTGCCACTATGATGCATAAAGGGGAGGGAATGGATCGCGGGTTCCTTATGTTGCTTGGCGGACTGATTCTTTTTGGATTCGTCATGCTTGCGTCGGCGTCGTACCCGTTGGCACTCGATCGTTTCCACAACGGATATTATTTTGTCATTCACCAGGCTATTTTTGGACTGTTGCCTGGCGCAGCAGGATTTTTTCTTGCGTATAAAATTCCGTATGGGTGGTATCGACGTTACGCAGGCGTCATGCTGGTTATTTCGCTCATCTTGCTCGTTCTCGTCTTTATTCCCGGCCTCGGGCTTTCGTATGGTGGTTCGCGCAGTTGGATCTCACTCGGGGCATTTTCGCTCCAGCCGTCGGAATTAGTAAAATTGACGTTTCTTTTTTACCTTGCTGCGTGGCTCGAAAAACGTTCGGCGCATGAGCTGCACGACTTTTCACAGGGTGTGCTGCCGTTTTTATGCGTGCTCGGTGCCGTTGCGCTGCTCCTCATTCAACAGCCCGACACAGGGACGATGGCGATCATCGTCGCCATGGCGCTCTGCACATATTTTTCTGCAGGCGCGCCACTCAAATACTTAGCGCTTTTTGGTGCACTCGGTGCGTCACTCCTTGCGCTCCTCATAAAATTGACGCCATATCGCGCCGACCGCTTGATGACATTTTTGCACCCTGAACTCGATCCGCTGGGCGTTGGCTATCACATTAACCAAGCCTTGCTTGCCATCGGTAGCGGCGGCATATTCGGCCGCGGCTATGGGCATTCGTTACAAAAATTTCAGTATTTGCCCGAAGTCGCAGGTGACTCCATCTTCGCGGTGATCGGCGAAGAACTTGGCCTCGTATTTACTGTCCTGTTTCTCGCGCTATACGCTGCGTTTCTCCTTCGTGGACTCCGCATTGCCGAACATGCACCTGACGCGTTCAGTCGTTACCTCGTTGTTGGCGTCATGGCATGGCTTGGTGCACAGGCAATCGTCAATATCGGCGCCATGGTTGGCCTTCTGCCGATTACCGGCGTACCGCTTCCTCTGGTAAGCTATGGGGGAACCGCACTTGCCGTCACCATGACCGCACTCGGCGTCGTTGCGAATGTGTCGCGTAAACAGAAGATGTAATCTGTCGCTATGCCTCCATCACATCACTTTTTAATGACGGGAGGTGGGACGCTCGGGAGCGTTACGCCGCTTTTGGCGGTGGCGGAGGAAATGCGGAAGCGTGATGTGCATACAACAATTTCGTGGGTGGGAACGCCGAGCGGGCCAGAACGGCTTGTCGTCGAGAGCAGTCGGATTGCATTTTACGCGCTCGCAGCACCGAAGCTCGATAGGTATCGCAAATGGCGATGGCCGGGTATTCCGTTTGGCATGGTGGCGAGTGTGGTGCGCGCAATAAGGTTGTTGCGTTTGTTGCGACCCGACATGGTATTTTCGGCAGGGTCGTATGTGAGCATCCCCGTTGTCATCGCTGCATTTGTGCTTCGTATTCCCGTCTGGCTCCATCAGTTGGACGTTGTGCCCGGCGTTGCGTCAAAAATTATGGCGCGATTCGCCACAAAGGTGAGTGTCACGTTTGAAGAAACGGCAGCGTGTTTTTCCAAAAAGAAAACCATTGTTGTGGGTGGCATGGTACGGGCGCTATTGCGACAAGGCGAGAAAGACATTGCGATGAAGCGCTATGGTTTCGACGCGACAAAGCCGACGCTGCTCGTCATGGGCGGCGGAACGGGCGCGGCGCAGATTAACGATGCGTTCGTGACGTTGCGGCATGAACTCACGACGCACATGAACATCCTTCACCTCGTCGGCCGCGGCAAAATGCTTGCCGTTCTTGAAGAACACGGGCCGAATTATGCGGCGATCGAATTTTTGAACGAAGGCATGGGCGACGCGTATGCTGCGGCCGATGTTGTGGTGTGTCGCTCCGGACTCGGCACGATTTGTGAACTTGCGGCGCTAGGGAAGCCTGCGATTATCATCCCGTTCCATTCGTTCGAAATGGCGAATGCGCACGTGCTCGAAGATCGAAATGCCGCTGAAGTGTTGTGGTATGTAACGCCGCAGATTATTGGACAGGCGGTTATGCGACTTTTTGAGCGTCCAGAACGCCGCGCGGAATTGTCAAAAAACATTCGTGCATTGTTCGCATTGAATGGGGACGAGCGGATTGCTCACGAGGTATTAGCGATTTTGTAGAAAATGTTAAAATTGTAGAAGATGTAGAACGGCCATTATGCATGAATCATCCCTAAAGCCATTTTGGATCGGACTTGTGTTGATGCTTGCAGGCGTCGGCCTTATCTACTGGAGTTTTTCGAGTCATCGGAGAGGTGCGGAAGATGCTGCACCTATTGACTCTAAGATCGGTGACAACGATGTCGTTTGCGTACAGGTCATAACACCTGCGAAAAATCCCGCAACAGGCGAGGTTGTTGACTATCCCACGCCATGCGATGTGCCTGATGGGTGGGAGGCGCTGGATCGGGAGATGACCGAATAGATTTGCCATTATTGGCACATCAGGTAAACTTGTGACATATATGTTTAATTACCTCATGTATCGGGTTGCACAAGGATTGAGAGGTTTTGGATATCAGTTTCACGAAGAGAGAGATGTTCGTGTGCAAAAAATGCGTGAAGTTATTGAACGGGTGGAGGGTATCAAATTTCATATCGAAAATGCTGATGACGGTACATGGGTTGCGGAGTCCACAAATATAGATGGTATTATCACTGGCGGAAACAATTATCCGGATGACGTTAACATTCAGATTCGAGATGCTATTTTTACGTATTTTGGAATTCCATCCCATCTATGTAATCCTACTTTAGTTGCTCGCGAAAATGAAGCATCGGTAGAGCAGCGTGTTTATGCCTAGCCGGAGTTTGGCGGATATTACATAGCGACAATGGATGCGAACATGTGAAAAGCTTGGACTGATTGTTGACGCACGCAGAGGGAACGGAAGCCATGTCTTAATTTGTCACCCAACAGATGGCTCACGATATACGTTACAGTATAAACTTCATAAGGGCATTAATGAGAAGATTTTCAAGAAACTGATGTCGTGGGGATTCTCGGAAGAAAAAATTTGGGAGAATTTATAAAAATCGTTGACACAAAAAAACCTCAACCGAAGTTGAAGGATTTTTTGGTGCGCCGGGCGGGGATCGGACCCGCGACCTTGGGCTTAAAAGGCCCCTGCTCTACCACTGAGCTACCGGCGCATTTATGTATCTATGGCGGGCAGATAATAACACTTTGCTACGAAAAAAATCAATAGCGAGAGGTTCGGTTGACGAAATCATATATTCGGCTATGCTCAGCATACACCTGAGGGTTTCATGTCTCTTCCGACGTTTTCACTCGACAGTGTCGATTCGCGCATTGCACCGTTCCTCCTGTATCTCGTGCAGTTCGGCATTCTCGGTCCTGGATTGTCGAAGTTGCGTCTCGAGCGCCTCGAGCTCTCGGAGCATGTGTGGAACACGAACAACATGCCACCACCGTGTGACGCCTATGTCTGGAATTGTGTGGTCGAGAGTGCGCGGAGATGGGCCGATCCCGAGCGCATGAATCTCCTCACGAATCGTGTAGAGGAGATGGAGACGAGTCAGCGGATTGCGAAAGCGGTCGTCGCCATCGCAATCGCCCATTGGCCGTCAGACGACGTTCACGCACTCCGCGTTTCACTTGGTCGCTTTCACTACGACGTTCATAAGAACGGCGCATGCGTCGGCCCGTCGAGCATCGACCTTCGTTCAGCCGCCTAGCTACTCGCCTCAACGCCATTCCGGAAAGAGTGGCGCTTTGTTTCCCGTGGTATACTGTGCGTATTATGAACCTCTCAAAAATCGAGAATTTTCAGGACGCCATAGTGACGGTTATGGGGCTGGGGCGGTACTCTCAGGGGAGTGGTCTTGGGGCGACGAAATGGCTGTTGCGGCACGGCGCGCAAACAGTTATTACTGACCTTAAAGACGCCGCCGAACTAAAGGAGTCTGTTGACTTGGTTATGGACTGGCATGCGAAATATCGTGCGCAGTTTCCGAACCGCACCATTTACCAACCGTTGTTCATTCTTGGCCAGCATCGGCAGGAGGACTTTGTGAACGTCGATTGCGTGGTACAGAACCCCGGCGTGCCGAGTGAATCAGAATTCGTTGTTGCGGCACGGGAGAAGGGCGTAGCAATTGAGAGTGACGTGAGTTTGTTTTTCCGTTTTTATCCGCATCCGATTATTGCAGTGACGGGAACACGCGGCAAAACAACGACGACGATGTTGACGGGTGCAATGTTGAAGAAACTTGACCCACAGGCAATCATTGCAGGCAACGTCAAAGTGTCGCCGCTCGAATCGCTCGACGACTTGCTTGTGCGAAAGGAACCGACGCCTGTGGTGCTCGAATTGTCGTCGTGGCTGCTTGAAAGCATGCCGCAAGCGTTGAAGGATTTGAAACAAGGTCCCGACATTGCTGTGTTCACGAATGCGTTCCCTGACCATCTCAATCGTTACGCAAGCTACGAGGATTACATAAAGTCAAAAGAAATTATTTTCGAGTTTCAGACGCCCGAACAGTTTACGGTGCTCAATTTCGATAACGACATTGTGCGGGGCATGGAGTCACGAGTGAAAGGAAAACTATTTTGGTGCTCGAAAACGTACATGGAAAAAAATGGGTGCTATGTGAAGGACGGCGTCGTGGTGTTTCGACGCGATGGTGCAGATACCGCGTTGGTGTCGACTTCGGAGATTGGTTTGCAGGGCGAACATAATCTTGAAAATGTATTGACCAGTGCGTGTGCGGCCCTGCTTCGCGGCGTTGCGGTTGACGCGGTGTGCGACGTATTGCGAACATTCAAAGGTGTGGATGACCGGCAGGAATTGGTGCGTGAAGTCGATGAAATAAGTTATGTGAACGACACGACTGCAACGTCGCCCGACGCGGTTGTTGCGGCGCTCAAACGCTTCGGCGGAAAGGACGATATTATTCTTATTTGCGGCGGTGAAGATAAAAAGTTGGACTTTACTCCAATGATCGCAGCCATTCCCCCAACATGCAAGGTGGTTATTCTATTTCCTGGTTCTGCAAGCGACGTCATCGAGCCCAGCATTCTCGGTAAAGTCACTATCGACCACGCAGCGAACATGAAAGAGGCGGTGCAAAAGGCGCGTGCCGTTGCCACTCGTGGTGACATTGTGCTGCTTTCTCCCGGTGCGGCGAGTTTTAACATGTTCAAAAATGAGTTCGATCGGGGCGAGCAGTTCCGCGAGGAGGTAAGGAATTTGTAGCAACTATTTCGCTCCCTGCGCCGCTCGGGTACGTTTCCCCGACATCGTGGAGGAGCACTCTTACGATCGTCGAATTTATTCCTGCATGGAGTCGACGACTGAATCGTGCTATTTCCTCCACGAGTCGTGAAAAGTACCACTCGCGGCTTGGTCGCTCCAGTGAGTCTGCTCATTACCTCACATTATGCCTCTCATCCACACACTAAAACAAAAAATTCCGCCGTCATGGCTCCAGCCATATCATTTTGTGTTGGCGTTGGCGGCGGCGGTGGTGTATGGCAACCCGTCGAGAAAGTTGACGGTGATTGGTGTGACAGGAACAAAAGGCAAGTCGTCCACCGTGCAAATGATTGCGCAATTATTAACGGCACTCGGTGAGAAAGTGGGGTATACATCGACGGCAGGATTTGCAATTGACGGTCGCGTCATCGAAAACAGAATGAAAATGACGATGCCTGGAAGATTTTTTTTGCAGCGTATGTTGGCGGACATGGTGAAAGCGCAGTGTCGCTACGCCGTTATTGAAACATCGTCGCAAGGAATTGTGCAGTATAGGCACGTTGGCATTCACTACAACGTCGTCGTATTTACAAATTTAACGCCAGAACATATTGAGTCGCATGGCGGATTTGCGGCGTATCGGGCGGCTAAGGCGAAGCTGTTTCTGCGGCGTCCTGACGTCATCGTCACGAATGCCGATGATGAACATGGAGCTTTTTTTGGCGCGCTTCCTGCAGGGCGTCATGTAGAGTATGGCTGGGGGCCGTCGAACAGCCTTCAGCACCAGACTTCAGACACCCAACGTGAGATAATGCCGACGAATGTGACGCGGGACGGTGGCGGGCTGCATATGGCAATCGACGGTGTGCAGTTTGACGTGCCACTTTTGTCGATGTTCGAGCAGCAAAATGCGTTGTGTGCGATTGCGGTGCTTCGCGGGCTTGATTTTCCGCTTGAAAAACTTTCGATTGCGGCATCAACGTTACAGTCTGTTCCAGGACGATTCGAGCGCATTGCGTGTGGCCAGCCGTTTAGCGTCATCGTCGACTATGCATATGAGCCTGCGTCGATTGCGGCGTTGTTGGCGTCGGTCAAACACCTCGGCGCAAAACGCATTATTGGCGTACACGGCTCGGCGGGCGGAGGGCGTGACGTCGCACGACGTACAGAAATTGGGAAACTCGCGGGGCGCGAAGAAGACATTGTCGTGGTGACGAACGAAGATCCGTACGACGATAATCCTGCCGACATCATTCTTGCCGTTGCCGACGGTGCGCGGAGCGTTGGCAAGAAAGATGGCGTCGATCTTTTCACATTCGCTGACAGGCAAGAGGCGATAGACTTTGCGGTGGCACACGCAGGACAAGGTGACGTAGTGTTGGTGACGGGCAAGGGTTCGGAGACGGTTATGGTAGTCGCGGGCGGCAAAAAAATCGCATGGGACGACCGCGTTTCTGTGCGGAACGCGCTTGCAAAACAAGGATTTGGGCTATGAAGGACATTGCACATCTCACCTTGTACGACGGTGAAGAACGCTATGCCGTTATTCGCGCCGATTACCGCGCATTTTTACCACGCATCGCGTTTGGCGTACTGTGGCTGTTGCTCCCGTTTTTCTTTTTCTTTTCACTTCTCCGCATGGGCGTCTTCGGTCTCGGGTTTGGTGCGGCACTGACCCTTAGTGCACTGCTGTACCTTTTTTCGCTTCGGGCGACGTGGCATGGCTCTGCACTTGTTGTTACGACGCTTCGCTGCATCGACGTCACTCGCCGTGGATTTCGCCGTGCGATCATTGCTGCGGTGCCGTGGAAATCCGTTACGGCTGTGCATGTCGATGCACAAACGGTGTGGCAAAAAGCATTCGGACTCGGAAGTGTTCGTGTTGACGTTGCAGATGCCGTGCCGTTTTCGTTCGTATTGTCGGGCGTCAACGATCCTCGTCGCATACAGGAACTTTTTGATGATGTACAATGTTTGCGGAGCCATAAAAAAGCCGTATGACCGAACACGGCACGAACACGCGCACCACGCTTCGCACTATTCGCCGACTTGGGACGATTGTTGTCGTCAATATTGTGGTGCTCACGTTTCTTGTGATGGGATTTGGGCGTGAGTATCTCCGTAATCGTGAAATTTCACGCAACATTGCCGATCTTGAAGTGCAAAATGAACAACTTGCTACGAAGAAGCTCGCATCGCTCTCTGTCATTGAATCGCTATCGAGCGAGTATTATTTGGAAGGAGAAGCGCGGCGGAAACATGGACTCGCAAAGCCCGGTGAAGAACTGGTGATCATCAATGATGCAGAGGCAGCGACGGTGACAAAGGACGGTGAAGCGATGGAAGATGGTGGTGGGAATGCGGCGAAATGGTTTTTGTACTTTTTTGACCACGATACATTTGCCGATCGCCGCGAACTATGAGTGTCGTGCACTATGCATCGCCTATTTCTGCTGACGTTCCACAACCCGTATCGCGACGGGTGGTGTGGAGCGTGAGTATTTTTTGTGCCATCGTCGGAGTCGTATGTACGATGTTGATACTATTTTTATATTTTGGTGCGCATCGTGGTTTTGCCTCGGTATTGGCACGAATTGTTCCAGTGCCAGCGGCGGTCGTTGATGGGCGTGTGGTGTGGTATAGCGAGGTGTCGGAACGAGCGAATGCGCTGGAGCGTATTTCGGGTGTACCGAGCGGCGAAGCGATGCATCGAGCGTTGCTGCTTTCTGAACGATATGCCGTGGTGAAGAATCTTTCAGATGAGTTACGTGTGACGCCCGAACCGTTTCATGCGGGGGAGAGCAGCCTTCCGCCACTGTATCAAGCAGTGTTGCGTCGGGAGTCGCGTCTTGAGGCGGCGGTGTTTTTAAGTGAACGTTTGCAGAGTGCCTCGCGATCGAAAATAGAGGCGATACAGCTCAAGTTGCAGCAGGGAATTGGGTTTGCGGATTTAGCAACGGAGTATAGCGAAGGTGACGCTGCAGTTTTCGGTGGCGACATTGGCTACGTCAACCCATCGATGTTGCCAGAAGAATTGCAGACTACGGCAAAAACGCTCGCAGCAGGAGAGACATCGAGCATTGTCGAAACGCCATACGGATTTTGGTTAGCAAAGGCGGAAGATGTCATTGAGAGCGAAGGAGAGGAGCGACTCATTTTGCTGCGTGTTATTGAAATCAAAAAAGATTTGCTCGGTGATGTTGTCGACGCTGAGTTGCGACGTGTACGGGTGAGGGAGTTTCTCCGCTAAAACAAGAGCTCCCGAATAAGGTCGGGAGCAAAAGGCTAGAGGAGATATTTTTGGCGGATGAGGCGTTCGAGGGCCTGTTCGACGGCGCCTATGGGCGTTTCTGCGTAGTAGACCGCGCCCATGCTCACGGCGCAATATCGCTCGTTGGCCTCGAGGTAGGAGCTTCTGATGAGCGGTGCGCGGTGGAATCGGGTTGCATCACTGAGAAGTTCAAGGGTAAAGCATGCGTCAACGGCATTGCAGATCGCCGTGGCGAGGTCGCCTGCGCGGGTAAACTCGGCTCGTATTTCTTCGTCGTGAATGATCCGCACTTCGATGTAGGAGCGAGTAGGGTCGAGCAGTGTGCACGCTCTCATGAGGAACGTGGTGCGGCCATTAGCGTTGACAACGACTGTATTGGTTCTTTTATCACGGAAGATTGTGGCGTACTGACGTGAAGGAGCAGTTTGCACGGAGTCTCCATGTGTGTGCACAAGACTAGCAGAAAAGTCGGGGGTTGTCTATTTCGGTGTCGTTCGCTACACTACGGACGCTTTCCATGCGGGAGTAGTTCAGTGGTAGAACGTCTGCTTCCCAAGCAGAAGGTCGCGGGTTCAATCCCCGTCTCCCGCTCCACTTCGCATTTATATAAGCTGAGAACGCCTCCATTGCCACTTTAGCTCAGTTGGTAGAGCAATGCTTTCGTAAAGCAGAGGTCCCGGGTTCGAATCCCGGAAGTGGCTCCAAAAAAATCCGCATGATGCGGATTTTTTTGTGCCACTTCAGTAGGCCAACAGTTTTTTTGCGCGATGGAGATCGAGACCCAAAGAAGAACAATATGTTATACTACTCGCATGATACGTTTTTCGAACGTGAGTAAGCACTATCCACCGTCGACCACTGCGCTGCACGGAGTGAGTTTTCATGTTGAGCCGGGAGAATTTGTTTCCATTGTCGGACAAAGTGGCAGTGGGAAGACAACGCTCGCAAAATTATTGTTTGCCGAGGAGCGGCCGACAACAGGGAAGGTTGTTGTTGGCGACTGGGACATTACCGACATTCATCGGCGCGACATTCCTGTGTTGCGTCGGCAGATTGGCGTCGTGTTTCAAGACTTCAAATTGCTCGCACGGAAAACCGTGCACGAAAATGTTGCGTTTGCGCTCGAAGTGGCAGGGGCAACTTCGGCACGCATTCGTGAAGTTGTGCCGCAGGTTTTAAAAATCGTCGGGCTTGGAGACAAAGCGGAGCGGTATCCCCGCCAGCTTTCGGGCGGTGAAGCGCAGCGCGTTTCTATTGCTCGGGCGCTTGTTCACCGGCCGAAAATTATTGTCGCCGACGAACCCACAGGGAACCTCGACGCTATCACGTCGCGCGAAATCATCGACCTTCTGAAACGCATCAACGAGTTTGGCACCACCGTCGTCTTGGTGACGCACGACCGCGACATTGTGAACGCGCTCAAAAAACGTGTACTCACGATTCACCATGGTAAAGTCGTTTCTGACGTCGCGCACGGCAAATATACACTGGGATAATATGCGAACTTTTGCACGCATCATTCGATTTTCGCTCCAGAGCATTTGGCGCAATCTATGGCTCTCGTTTGTGACGCTCACAATTTTTGCATTAACGCTCGTCATTGTGAACGTCGTTTTGTTTTTGCACATGACGGCGAACGCTGCACTTCGGTCGGTCGAAGATAAGGTGCAAGTTGCGGTCTATTTCAATCCGGGCACGTCGCCCGAAATGGAAGCGTCGGTGCGTGGTTATGTACTTGGGCTGCCACAAGTGAAAACGGTTGATGCGATAACCGCCGACGAGGCGCTTGCGACGTTCAAAACGCGGCATGCAAGTGATGCATCGGTACTTGCAGCGCTCGACGAAGTTGGTGGCAATCCGTTTGGTGATGCGCTTGTTATTTCGGCACGTTCGCCAGACGATTTTGCGTTTATTTTGGAGGCGGTCAAACGGCCGGAATATGTCGGTAGCATTAAGGAGACTGACTACACCGACTACAAAGACGTCATCGCGCGGCTCTCGCTTTTTTCCGAGCGCATTCGATGGAGCGGGCTAGCGCTTGCGGCATTTTTCGCGCTTATTTCTGTCATGATCATATTCAACTCCATTCGTATCGCCATTTATGTGCACCGCGATGAAATTGCAATCATGAAACTCGTTGGCGCACACGATTGGTTTGTGCGTGCGCCGTTTTTGCTCGAAATTGTTTTCCTTTCATGTATTGCAACGGCAGCGGTTGCAGGCGTGGTGCTTGCAACGGCGCACTCTATCGACGGCTGGTTCTTGCGTTACATTGAAGCGGACATTAGTGTGTGGCACTACTTCTCCGCAAACGCGTTTACAATTTTCGGCGCGGAATTCCTTGCACTTTCCATTCTCGGCCTACTCACCACGTACGTCGCCATGCGCCGACATTTACGGGTTTAGCGCAGCGCATCAAGCTCACCGAGCAGGTGAAGCAATTCGTCCTCATCTTTTTTGAGTGTCGTGGTTATTTCCTTCAGCTCGTGATTTTTTTCAGGCGCGTAGTCGGTCGGGTTATCGAAGAAAAATTGCAGGAGTTCGCTTTTGCGTTTTTCTTTTTCCGCAATGCGTTTTTCGCAATGTTGCGCAGCGCGTTGTTTTTCGCGCAGTGCCATGCGTTTTTGCTGGCGATGTTCTTCTGGAGCATTGTCGCCTGCGACTTTTTCCGTTTCACCCGACACATCAGCGTCGAGAATATCTTCAAGCATCGCAACGTACTCTTCGTACGTTCCTGCATAATTTTTCGCCGTACCGCCCTTTACTTCCACGATGCGCGTTGCAACGATGTTCACAAACGTACGGTCGTGACTCACAAAAATGACTGTGCCACCATAGAGACGGAGCGCAGTTGCAAGCGCTTCCGACGTTTCGACGTCTAAGTGGTTCGTTGGTTCGTCGAGGAGAAGAACATTGTGCTGCTGCAACAGGATACCTGCCAAACATAGCCGCGCTTTTTCGCCGCCCGAAAGTACGTCAATAGTTTTGGAAAGGTCGTCGCGTCGGAAGAGAAAATTTCCGGCCATGCGAAGTACATCTTCTTCACGTTTGTCTCCGGGAGCATTGCGGCGAAGGTATTCATCGACGCGTTCGCGAGAGTCGAGTGCTGCTTCGACGTGCTGCGCGTAGTAGCCAATGTCGGCACGGTGCCACCATGCAACTTTGCCGTCGAGCGGTTTCAAATCGCCTGCAAGCGTTTTAAGAAGCGTTGTTTTCCCTTGGCCGTTGTTGCCGACGATAACGACACGTTCGCCTCGAGGAATGTCGAACGAAATATTTTCTGCGACAATATGATGCGCATAGCCTACGCTGAGTTTGTCTGCGCGCACCGCGCTGCCCGGCTTTGTAATAACGACAGGGAGAGAAATTCGTGCCGTCGGCAGTGCATGGTCGATGCCAATCGTGTGCAACTTTGCAATCATTTTCATGCGCGCTTGTGCCTGTTTCGCTTTGGATGCTTTATAGCGAAAGCGGTCGACGTATTCTTGCAGGTGCGCTTTTTGTGCGAGCGTTTTTTTGTTCGATTTTTCTTGCCACGCGAGCAGCGCAAGTTTTTGCTCGAGAAATGTTTCGAGGTCGGCGTCAAGGAACGTCAGCCTACCGCGCTCCACTTCGAGCGTCGACGTGCACGTGCGTTTCAAAAATTCGCGATCGTGAGAAATGACGAGTGCACTGCCGCGATACGTTCGCAAAAAATGTTCGAGGAGGAGCAGCGTGGAGAGGTCGAGATAGTTTGTCGGTTCGTCGAGAAGGAGCAAGTTTGGTTCAGCAAGAAGCGTTGCTGCGAGTTTGACGCGCATGCGATAACCGCCAGAAAGTTCCGATGCGACACGCAAAAGCATGTCGCGCTTTATTTGGAACTGTCCCGCCATTTTTGCGCATGCCCAGTCTTCTTTTCCCGACGTTCGCATGAGAAACGCGAGCACGGTTTCGCCCGTCGGGAATTCCGCATGTTGTTCAAGATAGCCAATGTGTGCGGCGGGGAGGTGCATAATTGTTCCGCTGTCGCACTCTTCTGTTCCAAGCATCAGTTTGAATAGTGTCGACTTTCCTGCGCCATTGCGCCCAATGACCGCGGTTTTTTGCGCGTCGCCAATTACCAAACCTGCTCCGTCAAAAATAACGTGGTTACCGAATTTTTTGAAGAGGTTGGTAATTTCGATAAGTGGGCGCATAGCGGCAAAAGGATAGCACAAGGCTGCAATGTCGCGTATACTCGGTGTATATGACCATTATTATTTTAAAACTCTGGCTCTGGCGTGGGTTGAGCCTGTGTGTGTTTCTCATTATTTCGGCGATGCTTGTGTACGCATTTCGTCACTGGATGTCCGACAGACGGATGTTTGCGAACGGTTACACGACGTCGGCATTTGTCGAGAAAAAAGAAGCCATACATGTCGATGCACGAATCGGGACGCAACTCTACGTCACGGTTTCGTATCGTTTTGGCGAGGATTCGTATCGTAAGCGACTTCGTGTGAGTCAAGTTGCGTATGACGGCGTTACAGAGGGAACCAATACCACCATTATGTATAACGTCGAGGATGCATTTGGCGTCTATCTTTTGAATGACGCAACCCGTAGTGACGTCATGCAAAACTATCTTGCGCGATTTCTCATCGGCGGACTCTTCTGGGCATTCACTGCTTTCTGGGTCTACGCGACGTTTTTTTGGATAAAGCGATAATGGGGTCAGGTCTTGCATCCTGCATTTGATCTTCTGTAGTTTTTCGCGTACGATCCTTGCGAAACAAGATGCAACAAGAGCGATCCGGGATCGTCTAAAGGCAGGACAGCGGCCTTTGAAGCCGTGAATCGTGGTTCGAATCCACGTCCCGGAACCATCACGACCTGTTCCTACAGACCGGGACAGGGGGTGACCAGCAAAAAGCCCGAAGTCGCAAGACTCCGGGCTTTTGCGTTACTTGATTGTTTGGTGATTCTTACTCTATTGCAGTATTATGTCTGTGTTCATTGAAGTGGAATTGGAGCTGGCGAGCAGGTGCGGTCAGCCGCTGAGGTGTTGAGTTAGCTAGGCGGGTTCAGACCCCTCCCGAGAGCATCGTAGATAGTGCTTTTGGGCGGGGGTTGTCTTGAACCCCTGATCTAATTCTTAACACCAAACGATATGGCCAAAAAAGTCATCGTTCGCACTGGTGGAATTGCACCCACTTCGGGTCAGTACCATCCGTCTGGTAGTCGCGACGAGGTTACCCTTGTAAAGGGAAAACGCGTCCCGCCTAACAACGAAGGTGTTCGCCAAACGTTTACGCTGGTCGATAAGACCAAGCATAAACGCTAAGCAAACGTAAATCCTTCTCGTCAGCTTTAAAACCGTTTCAGAATCTGTTTATGAGAAATAAATTTATCGACGGGGTTTTTGAAGCCACCAATCAGGAGGAGCCATTTGTTTATCTTGAAAAGAAGTTCGGCAAACTTTCAGAAAAAACTCTGAAAGAAAATTTGATTCAGTTCGGGGTACTACCCGAGGTATTCAAGCACGATAGTTCCGAGGAGAAAAATTGGGCAAAATTATCTGACATCATCCTTGCTCAGGCATTGAGTTATTTGGATATCCCGTCCGAAGTTTTAAGAACTCGTGGAAATTCTGCCGATGTTTTTGGTCGATCAAAAAAGTACACGATTATTGGAGACGCAAAAACGTTTCGTCTCAGCAGAACCGCGAAGAATCAAAAAGATTTCAAGATTAAAGCACTGGATGATTGGCGACGAGAGAATACTTACGCCATCTTGGTTTCACCGCTTTCACAGTATCCGACAACGAACAGCCAGATATATTTTCAAGCGATTGATAAGAACGTTACTTTACTTTCTTACCTTCACCTCAAATTACTTTTGGATTTCGGAATTAAAAATGACAAGTTGGAAAAACTGTGGTGCGTTGGCCGTGCTTTGAAAACGGAAACCAAGGCCGCGGACCATGCCAAGGCTCGTCCGTATTGGCAAAAGGTGAATGAGACTGTTTGTGAGATTGCGAACGTTGGAATGGAGAAAATCCTCGAATATAAGGATGCGGAAATTCAAATAACCCGCGATCTTGGACATGAAGGTATTCGATATTGGGAGACCAAAATTGAAGAATGCAAGCAGCTGCCAAAGGCCGAGGCAATTCGCCGGTTGATTAAGGCGGAAAAATTCGAATCAAAAATCGTCACAATCAAAAAGGCGATTCGATTTGAAGAGGTTGCAGTATGAACAATCCATACCTAAACAAAATCACTCTTGGTGACTGTATTCAGCACCTTTCAAAACTTGAAAAAGGGTCTGTTGATTTGTTTTTATCGGATATTCCCTACGGAATAAGCCTCGATGAGTGGGATGTTCTTCACAACAACACAAATTCAGCGTTACTTGGCCAATCACCGGCGCAGGTCGGGAAAAGTGGTTTCAAGAAACGTGGCAAACCGATTAACGGTTGGTGTGAGGGCGATAAAAATATCGGAAAACAATACGAGGATTGGGTTTATAGCTGGTCACAACAACTCCTCCCCGTAATGAAAAAAGGCAGCAGCCTATATGTCTTTGGTGCGCGGCGGACCTTACATAGGGTTATAAATGCTTTTGAAAATTCGGGATTCCTGCTGCGTGATGTTTTGGCGTGGAAGAAAAATTCAGCTCATCATCGAGCTCAACGACTCAGCGGTATTTTTGAAAAGCGAGGGCTTAAAAAAGAAGCAATCGACTGGGATGGTTGGAGACTGGGCAACCTCGCTCCGATCTATGAGCCGATCGCTTGGTTTTTTAAACCCTACGACTACACAATTACTGATAACATCCTTGAGCACGGTGTTGGAGCTCTTAACATGGACGGTGTAAAACTAAACGGGATCAGTCCTACTAATCTCCTCGAGTATGGTTTCCGAGCTGACGAAGAACGAATACATGAAGCGCAAAAGCCTGAAAGTTTAATCGAATTTCTCATTAAACTTTCTTCTCGCGAGGGTAATGTCATTCTAGATCCATTCATGGGAAGCGGGACTACGGCTGTATCGGCAAGCAAAATGGGTAGAGATTATATTGGTTTTGAGTTGATAGAAGACTATTGGAAAAAATCACAAGAGCGTTTAAAAAATGCTGAAAAGCAGGCAGTACTTTTTAGGTAATTTGTAGTGGTTCTATCCGACCGGGACAGGGTTGGTGAGCATATAGAAGGGTGTCCTAAAGCCCCCTCAAGGGCCTCAAGCGAGACCGGGCCGCAGAACCATCACGGAACGTTCCTACATGACCGGAATGCTTCGTGACCAGTAAAGACCCGAAGTCTCACGACCTCGGGTTTTTGCTTTGTGCGGTTGTTTGGCGACCCTTAGTTTTTCCTAGTCTTTTCGACGATACCAACTTGTCATCGCCAGCGGCGATCATGACGACGGCTCCACTTTTTGCTACACTGTTGGCATGTTTTCTTGGACTTCGACAAAAGTTGAAATACAACGATTCGCTTCGATGGCGATTCTTATGGCCGTCGCGGGAATGTTTGTGGTTCTTTCCTGTTACGGTGAGTCAATGCAATTTAATAATGGTTTTGGCTTTCACCAGAGTTCCCAATCCTGCGAAGAACACATCAGTCAGCCGGGGGACGTCCATACGGACAAGTGCATCTTTGACGGAGTGGTTTTGCCTGAGGGAAACTCGTTCGCCGCCGCATTGTTGATCGTCGCTTTTTTCGTTCTCTTTCCAACATTTCCGGAGCGATACAATCGTTCGACAAAGATTTCGCGCATTTATAATCGGCTTAAACGCTGGGTTTGGGCGAAGAACCTTCCATTTTCTTTTCTTGGATTTTTTCCCTATTTCGCCGCAATTCGCGATTACTAACACTTCGAGTTAAGAGCCGTTTCTTTTAACTCTTATTTTTGTATTATGTTTCACGATGAAAAAGGTGGATTCTTTGACGGAATCCGACCGAAGACGAGTTTCGTTTTCGGTTTAGTATCGGGCGTTGCCCTTATCTTGGTTCTGACGAGCGCTGGACTCTTGAGTACTGGTGCCTATATCAAATCTTCAGGAACGACTGGTGGAACGGTTGCTGTGGCTGACGCCCTGCCGACAGCCGCCGCGACCGCAGTCAAAACGAAAACACCGACCGGAAAAGTCCCCGAGGTGACGAGTGCCGACCATATCCGCGGCAACAAGGACGCCAAAGTGACGTTTATTGAGTACTCGGACTTCGAGTGCCCATTCTGCAAAAAGTTTGAACCGACCATGCAACAAATGGAAAAGGAGTACGGCGACAAGGTGAGGATTGTCTACCGCCACTTCCCGCTCTCGTTTCACCCAAACGCTCCAAAGGAAGCAGAAGCAGTCGAGTGCGCCAATGATCTCGGCGGCAACGATGCCTTCTGGAAATATCACGACGCCATCTTGGAGCGCACGACTTCCGGTGGTACTGGCTTTGCGCTGACCGACCTCGTTCCTCTCGCTAAGGAATTAGGACTCGACGAAGCGAAGTTTAAGGACTGCTTGGACACCGGCAAGTTCACAAAGCACGTGCAGGATGACGAGGCTGGTGGGGGCAGTGCAGGGATTACTGGCACGCCGGGATCGTTCATTATTGACGCCAAAGGTACCGCGCAGCTTGTTTCCGGAGCATTGCCGTATGCGTCAATCAAGTCGACTCTTGATGCGGCTCTTGCAGTGAAATAATATGGATGCTCGAAAGGAACGTGAAGCCTTTCGCGGCGCAATGAGTGAGGTGTTTCGTCCCCAGTGGCGCAAAACCACGTTCGCCCTCCTCGTTGTGGTGACGTTTCTCGTGTTCATCTGGATTCCTGTGGAGCTTACCCTGGGCAATAATTTCTTCTTCCTGAAGTACAATTGGCAGATCACGATTGCCGCGACGGCCCTTGTCTTGCTCGCGATCTGGTTTGCCGGAAGAAACATCGCTGACGGTTGCCGTTCGTGCGGGATTGAGGGACAATGCTCGTAATAGTAATCGGGGGTCGGGAATGTTCCGGCCCCCACTAACAAAATACCGTCGACCTATGAACAAGAAGTATTACATCGTGCTCGCGATCCTCGTGGCCATTATTGGTTTCAAGCTTTTCTCCTCCTCGTCCCAGTCTACGACCAGCGCCAGTGGTGGTGACTATCAGCTAAGCCTCGTGAGCGATCCAAACCCTCCGTCGACCGGCAAGGATCTGTTGACTCTCTCCGTTATGGACAGCGCGGGAAAAGCAGTCGACGGTGCGACCGTGGTTTTGGACATCAACATGGCAACGATGAACATGGGCTCACAAAGCGGAACCGCCACGCCACAGGGGAGTGGGGCTTATCGGTTGAACGCCAACTTCAGCATGGGAGGCCCATGGAAGATTTCCGCAGCAGTGACCCTGCCTGACGGCCAGACGGTCAGCAAGGACTTTACCGTCAACGTGCGATGATCACTCTCTATCCAATTACTTCATTTTCGCTCCTCGGCCTGAACCTCTCGGTTCACGGCCTGTTCATGGCGCTCGGTGCGCTGACGGGCTGGGTCGCTGCCAAGCGTCCAGCCCGGAAATGCAAGTTGGTGTTCAAATCCAGGGACGGTTGCCGCGTTCGTTGCGTTCGGCTTTGGCTTGGCTCGATTCCTCATCGACTTCTTGCGGGCTGACCCTTCCGGATACCGAATGATCTCGCAAAGCATGTCGCTCGGAATCATGCTCGTCGCCGGATTCTTCCTGTTCAAAAAGCATAGAAGTATGATATATTTGCTCTGATCTATGCGTCAGTTTTTCCTCACATTTTTGCTCGTCGTGACTGCCGCCGTCAGTTTGATGTTCGGCGGAATGGCCGTTATGAACCACGGCGTTGGCATGATGATGCCGGGTGATAATTGCATGAACGGTGTATGTGCGACCACGTCCCAAACGGGTGGGATGGACGGTGCCACCTGCCTGTCGCATTGCATCCAAGCTGCGACGGTGAATAGCATCGTCCCCATGAGCACGAGCGTTCAGTCACTGATTCTCTTTTTCGTCGCCATTCTTTTCGCGAGCGTGTTCAAAGCGGAACCTGTCTCACAATTTTTTAGAACCGACAACGCCATAGGAAAACTCCTCCTCAAACGCCAACTTTCAACCGTCATCATCCGGGATTAATTTTAGCCGGGCGGGAGCTTTTGTTTTGCTCTCGCTCGGTTTTTATTTATCCGCATTAAACCATTCGCTATGTTTAAAAGTTCAGAAAATATCTTCGAAGTCCGGATCGATGGGATGACCTGTCGAAGCTGCGAGATCATCATTGAAAGAAAGTTCGGCAAGCTCCCTTGGGTGAAACGTGCCGACGTTGATGCAAATCGAGGAATCGCAACACTCGTCTGCCAAGAAGGATGCTCCATTGATCTTGATGCCTTGAAAAATTCGCTCGACGCGGACAGTAAGTACTCCCTGCGAGGTGTCATCGAAAACAAGCAGACACACGGTGCCTCCGCATCCGAAGTATCAGAACGCCCACCCCTCATGCGGCTCATCGGCATCTTCGCCCTCGTTCTTCTGGCATGGTCGTTATTCAACAAAGCCGGAGTCCTCGGGGCACAGACGTCAACCGGCAGCACCGTTACGTTCGCCGCCGCGCTCGTCCTTGGACTCGTCGCCGGAACATCGTCATGTCTTGCGGTGGCCGGCGGACTCCTTTTGTCGAGCGCGGGAAAGTTCCGTGAGCGTTACGGCGATGCATCGCCGTTGCAACGCATGAAGCCCGTCGCCCTGTTTGTTGCCGGCCGCACCCTCTCTTACGGCATTCTTGGTGGACTAATCGGGCTTCTGGGAACAGCGTTGACGTTCTCTCCCGCATTCACGGGCGCTCTGACGCTTCTTGCTGCTGTCTACATGATCGTCATGGGTCTCGAGATGCTGCACATCGCACCAAAATGGCTCAAGGGACTCATGCCGCGCATGCCAAAGTCGATCGGTCGCCGCATCGTGGACGCGGAAGGAAAGGAACACTGGAGCGCGCCAATGCTCCTTGGCGCCGCAACCTTCTTTCTGCCGTGCGGATTCACCCAGTCCTTGCAGCTTTATGCACTCACCACAGGAAGCTTCGTGGCAAGCGGCTTGATCCTCACGGGGTTCGCCATCGGAACGGCTCCCGCCCTTCTGGCGCTAGGCTGGGCTTCGAGTTCGCTCAAGGGCAAGGCTGGAAAGTTCTTCTTCCAGTTCGCCGGGGCACTGGTCATCGTGCTTGGACTCTTCAACATGCAAAACGGACTGACCATTGCCGGCTACCCACTCTCCTGGCCGACCTTTAACTTCCAGCCAAACGTGTCAGCCGCTTCTGGGTCGGCGCTAGCCGCCGCAGATCCGAACGTCCAAATTGAAAAAGGGACGCAGGTCATTCGCATGAAGATCACCGGCATGGACCCGTACTACGAACCGAGCACGAGCTACACGGTCAAGGCGGGAGTTCCCGTTCGTTGGGAAATTGACGGCGCGGGCACCGGATGCCGTTCGATCCTGCAGGTTCCGAAGCTTGGCATCAGCCAGGACGTGAGCAACCCGTCGACCGTCATTAACTTCACGCCGGACAAGCCTGGGTCGTATGCGTTTAGCTGTTCCATGGGGATGTTCCGCGGAACGCTGAACGTCACTTCGTAATCTCCATCAACGGAACCACGGATTCAGCTCGACTGAAAAAGGAAATCGAGGCACTCGGAGAATATAAAGTCGAGGAAACGCTATGAGAAAAAATAAACTGACGGTTCTTTGGTACGTCATTCCGGCACTGTTCATCGTCGGGCTCATTGTCTTCGCGGCCACGCGCCCGCGTCCAGGAGAGTCAATCGTGAGCCAGGGAAACAAGCATCTCAAAACCGCAGAAGAACAGCACGATCCGTATAATACCTCGCCCCCCACTTCAGGTCCGCATATGAGTGGCAAAGCGGACTGGGGAGTCCATGAGACACAGATTCAGGACGAACTCCAAATTCACAACCTTGAGGATGGCGGGATCATCGTCCACTATGATCCGGCCAAGGTGGACGAAGCGATCATCAAAACGTTAACAGACCTTGTCGGTACGTATAAGGAAAAAGTTATTCTTGAACCGTACGCAAGTTTAGAGACACCGATCGTGCTCACGGCATGGACGCGCATCGACAAGCTGCTGTCTCTCGACGAGCAACGGATCAAGGAATTCATCAACGCTTACAAAGGCATCGATCACCACGTCGCTGGCGGTTAAATAACGACCTGCACGTATGTTTCACGAAGAAAGCAAATCACCAACCGGACTCTGGGATGCCCGCGTCATTCTTTCCCGCGACTATACGCGAAGAGGTGCCCAGCCATCCCAATACCAAGACCGACGATCCCCAAAGGGAAAAGACGACCTCCAACCAAAAGGAACCCGATCCCGATCCCGGCACTAATGTGAATCATGTCCGTAAAAAAGATATGCTGACTGAAGTACGAGAACATGCGTCTGATGTGTGAGCCAATCGTGGGTAGTTTAAACAGGCGTTCATCGATGGTCATAGGAGAGAGAATAAATTATTAAAACTAGAGTTTTTTTGCTTTCAATCGCAACGAATTACTGACAACCGATACGCTCGAGAAGGCCATCGCCAAACCCGCGAACACTGGAGAGAGAAGGATGCCGAAGAATGGGTAGAGCAGACCGCCCGCCACCGGAATGCCGACGACGTTATAGAAGAACGCCCAGAACAGATTTTGCTTGATGCCGCGCATGGTCAGCTTGGACAAGCGGATGGCTTTGACGAGCTTGGAGATATCGCCATGAAGAAGGGTGATCCCAGCCGTCTCGATCGCCACGTCCGTTCCTGTGCCCATGGCAACGCCGACATCGGCCTGAGCCAGTGCAGGAGCGTCGTTGACCCCATCCCCAGCCATCGCCACAATTTCCCCTTTGCTTTGCAACTCTTTTATTTTCCTAAGCTTATCCTCCGGCAAAACTTCCGCAACGACGTCGTCGATGCCGACCTCGTTTGCAATTGCAAGCGCAGCGTTTTTATCGTCGCCGGTTAGCATGACGACTTTGATGCCGAGCTTGTGAAGATTTTTTACGGCATCAATCGCCTCGGGCTTCACGGCATCAGCAACCATCACGACGGCAAGCACGTTGTCTTTTGTCGTAAGAATCACCGGTGTTCGTCCTTCGGACGTTTCCGCCTTCAAAGACTCCACGTCGAAGGATAATCCAAGATCAACAAGGAGCTTCACGTTGCCAGCGAAATATTCAGCCCCGCTCACGGTCCCTTTCAGTCCTTTGCCTTTAAGGATTTCAAAATTGTCGACGGCGAGCAATTCGATCTTCTTTTCTTTGGCGTAAACGCTGACCGCATGGGCAATCGGATGCTCAGACTTGCTCTCGAGTGATGCGAGAATAGCGACGATCTCGTCATCTTTTCGATCCGAGTGATTTTTAATGCTCGTGAGCTCTGGCTTGCCTTTAGTAATCGTTCCCGTCTTATCAACGACCACCGTTGTTACTTGGTGGAGCTTCTCGAGCGTCGCCGCATCCTTGATGAGAATCCCTTCCTTGGCACCTTTCCCAACTCCTACGATGATCGCCGTCGGCGTTGCTAAACCGAGAGCGCAAGGACAAGCGATCACCAGAATCCCAACAAACGAGGTCAGGCCATAAGAAAGCGCTTGCGAGAAACCGAGGGATGAAGAGCCGATGATCAACCATCCGGCGAGAGACACGAAGGCAAGGACGAGCACGACAGGGACGAATACGGCGGAAATCTTGTCCGCCAATGCTTGAATCGGTGCTTTACTGCCCTGTGCTTCCTCAACCATCTTGATGATGCTCGCAAGCAGTGTTTCCGATCCGACTTTGGTCGCCTTGAAAGTGAAAGTACTATTGGTGTTCAGCGTACCAGCAACGACTGTGTCTCCGATGGTCTTTTCGACTGGCATCGGTTCACCGGTTACCATCGCCTCGTCGATAAAAGATGTGCCTTCAGTAATTACGCCGTCGACGGGGATTTTCGCCCCAGGTTTGACGATGATCAAATCGCCGTGCACAACCTCACCGATCGGCACCTCTTGTTCCTTCCCGTCACGAATAACCAGTGCAGTCTTGGCCTGTAGATTCAAGAGCTTCTCAATAGCATCGCCGGTTTTTACTTTTGCTCTGGCTTCGAGATATTTCCCGAGCGTAATGAAGGCAATGACGACAATAGTCACGTCGTAATAGGTATGCTCAACATTGATGAATGGACGCAGTGTTTCCTCAAGTGCGGTGATAATAAAACTGTAGATGTAGGCAACGAGCGTGCCGAGACCAATCAGCGTATCCATGTTGGCCTTGCCGTAGCGCAAAAAACGATAAAGACCGAGAAGGTATGGCTTGCCCACGACGAACAGGATGTACGTCGCCATGAGGGGAAGGAGGTGGTGGAAGAACTCACTCCACACGTACGGCATCTTCGTCATCCAGCCTAACTGGGCAAGAATGTCCCAGCCCATGATGAAGATGCTGATGATGGTCATGGGGACTGCCGAGAGCACCATCTTTCGCATCGACTCAATCTCCGCCAGCTTCTCCTTTTTTGATTGGTTCATGCCGAGATGGTCGGCGTGCTCGCTCTGGCTTATGTTCATAGACTCCGCCGTTGGGACAGCGAGCGTGTAACCGAGCGGCTCGATGTGATCGGACATTTTTTGGGGGTTGGTAAGGGTATTGTCGAAGACAATCTTGGCCGCTTCGGTGCCGTAATTCACAGACACGTCCTGCACCCCGCTGGTCTTTTTGAGCGCCCTCTCGATAATGTTGGCGCAGGAGGCGCAGTGCATTCCTTTGATTTTGATTATTTGTGATGTTTGCATAAAAAGTCTTATTTACGCTTGAGCTTGTAGACCTTGAGGATCTCGGCAACGGCTTTTGCCTCATCGCCTTTCTTGATCTGGGCCAGGGCACAGGTGCCGAGGTGCCCCTCAAGAAGAATGTCCTCGACGTTTGAGAGCGCTTGCTTGATGGCCGACGTCTGGGTAATGACATCGACGCAGTAGGTGCTCTGGTCGACCATATCCTGAAGCCCGCGTACCTGTCCCTCAATGATTTTCAGACGCCGAATGAGGCTTTTCTTGTTGGGGTTTTGCATATGCTTCTATAATACCCCTCAGGGGGTATGTGTCAAGACAGATGCAATTGAACTTTTGTGATCTTTCTAGAATTGGTCTGTAGGTAACTCGGACTTCCCAATAAGATCTGCGGTCTATAGGTTGATACCAGATACTTCATACGGTACCATTGCAACGCTATGTCCATGCCCACAGTCGTGCTACTCGAAACTGACAATCGTCGAAAAGGCATACGAGACGCCGTGCATGCACTTGGCAGTGGTTTTGTCGACAAGGTGAAGGCTGCGCGGAAGATTCTTGTGAAGGTCAACTTGGTGCACCACGAAAATCAATTAGCATCGACGCATGTTGACGCTGTGCGTGGGCTGCTCGACGAACTGCGATTGCATACAAGGGCAGACATTGTCATCGGCGACACGTCCTACCATGGTACAAAGGCGGCGTTTCGGAATTTCGGGTACGAACGTATTCCCGAGGAGTACGAGCACACGGTGCTCGTTGACATGAACGACGACGAAACGGTTCAGGGTTTTAGTATTCGTGGGGATGGGTCGCAGAATCCGATTGGTCGTTCTAAGATCGCTGCGGAAAGTGATCTCCGTATTTCGCTCACGCAAATGAAAACACATCGCGACGTTGGTGTGTCGCTTACGATAAAAAATTGGACGGTCGGAACATGGGTAGTGCCGCCGCGAAATAGTGCCCATGGAAAAGTTTGGGCGCGGTGGCCGTGGTTGCACGAGGAGGGAGTGAAAGCACACCACGCGTCGATCGCCGCACTATATGAACAGTTGCCGTGCCATGTTGCTATTGTTGATGGTATCGACGCGATGGAAGGTGATGGCCCGACCGTGGGGACGCTGCTTTTGATGGGCATTGTACTCGCAGGTGAAGACGCCGTGGCGGTCGACGCAGTTGGCGCAACGCTTATGGGGTTTGACCCGAGCGACATCGGGTATTTGGTATACTGTGGAGAGAAGGGGATCGGTGTCGCCGACATGGCGAAGATTGATGTGCCGCCGCTTCTCGTCGACCAGCTTCGCCGCACTTTTGTTCGCCCGCCACAACTCGCGGAAAAATTAATCGCGTGGAAATAAATATGGCTACTTGCATCTTTCCTGGAAAATTTCAACCATTTCACGAAGGTCATCTCATGGTTATTCAAGGCATGATGAAAACGATCGGAAATGTGACGGTCGTGATTTGCGACGAAGGTGTCAAAAACGCCGACGCGCCGTTTAGCGTCGAACAGCGCAGAGAAATGATTAGTGCAGCGTTGCTTGCGAAGGACATTATGGACGCAACAATTACGAGTGTAAAAGACTGCGCCGACCACACCGAATGGGTGCGTCGTGTGCTCGACGCTGCAGGGGAGCCGAGTGACGCGGTTGTATGGAGTGGCAATGATGACGTGCGGGCAATGTTCGACGCGGCGGGCGTGTCAACAAAAAAAATTGTGCATGTTCCCAGTATCGACGGCGCAGCAATCCGCAAACAGATGGCTGCCAACGATCCGAATTTTCGTAAACATATTCCGAGTGGGGCGATTGACGTGGTGATGGGGTTGCGGAGTGTGTAGAAGTGTAAAAGATGTAGAAAATGGGGTGAACGTTGATAGCTTTTTGGTCATTTCTACGGTTTCTACATTTTTTACATTTCTCCATAATTCTGCGTACAACACACATTGACCATTTGGTAATTTTTGTATACATTTCCGTCGACCATTCCGGTCAGCACCACCCCGTCGAACGGGGTTTCAGGAGTTCACATGATGACAGCCAACGACCATGCGCAGGTAATGAAACCGCGCCGGTTCACAAAGGAGATGACGAGCGCACTTGCGTTCCGGCAAATCGCCGAATCTGCGCTCAATCCACCGCCAATTCACCGTGTCATTCGGTTGCAGGGCGGCAGTGTGATTTCGGGGGAATTTTTTCCGCTGGTGCACTACATGGCGTACCGTATCGGGAAGCTTGATCACGGTGCAAACGAACGCTACAAGGAAGGTGGATTCGTCGCCGTGTATACCATGCATCACGAGAATTGGGGTGTGCGTCCGAACGACATGTCGACGTGGTTGTTTCACTACTCCGAGGATGGCTACAAGATGTATCGGCGTTGCGCGTGGTTGAACGTGTGGTGTGGCCACGTGGAGCTGCCTATCTTGAAGGGACTTGCGACCGACGTGTCGGAGCAATTTCGCATGGCGACACGGCTGCGAGTGAGAACGCCACAGGCGATTGAGAGGTACGAGGCTGAGCTCTCATGTATTTGTGCGATAGAGCAGCACATTGCCGTGCGCAGTGACCTGTTGGCGGAGGCGTTTGGCAAGTTGCAGAGGCAACGTCGTGTCAACACGGCGCATCTTACCGCCGACTACCCTGTGATGTGGTGTGTCGAAAATCGTGTGCGCGAAGTTGCGTGGCTCGTTGCCGCGTCGCAGAGTGCGTACTTGCGGATCGGTGACGTCATGAAGACGCACAATGCATTGGTCGTGCAGGTGTGTCGTGGGCTGTACGACGACCTCTTGCAGATGGTTACGAGCGAGGGCAACTTTGCGACAGAACATCGGCACGAGCGGTTGCGGGAGTACATCGACGTGGCGGCTTCGGTGAAGGCGCGGCCGTGGCGGCGGGTCATGGCGTACGGCGTCAACGAGCTCGAACAGGCGGCGAAGGCGTGTGAGGAGGGCAGTGGCGATTTGGCGCGCGCTCTTGTGTCGCGCTTCGCGCAGGCGTTGAAAACACTGCTGCTCCGTGACGAGGTGCAGGACGTCATTGCGCGGCTGTCGATCGTCGACAAGATGAAAGTCGAGTTGACGAAAGCTGAAATTGAAGCGCTGGTAAATCGCCTGCAGACTCTCGCTGGCCAGCTTTCCTCTTCGCACGACAAGATGCTGCTGCGTCCTGTGCGAGAAAGGCTGATTGTGTCTATTGCGCAGGCGCGTCTGCTTATTATGGCTGGGCAGCGCTATGACATTGCGCTCAAAAACCTCAACGATGGCGTCGACGCCGTCTAGTCGGCAAGAGTCGTTATCCCAAGGCCACACTTCCGTGTCGCCTTGGGACTTTGTTTTTCTACTGTGGATAAGTATGTCCACGACTCAGTTGCGGACATTTGGTATGTCCACGACTCAGTTGCGGACATTTGTCAGTTCATCGTTAATGTGTAACGATAATATCGGCCGAATTCACGGCAAGTATAAATGGAGACTGGGTGCGTTCGCGTAGGCGAGGCACCACACAGAGGCCATTTGTGCGACTCATCGGCAGGACTTTGGGCCTGCAGAGTGGAGAGTGACATGGAAACGAGCAACAAGGCGATTGTCGATAGAACGCTGGGTCCGGACAAGTGCCAAGAGTGTGAGGAGGCGGAGAAGATCAAATGGCGGTGGCATTTGTTGGTTATCAGGTTTGGCCTGTTGCTGGTGCTGCTTGGCATCGGGTTTGTGTACACAGGTGCGATGGGCTGGGGTGTGGCGGTAGAGCAAAGAGAAGTCGTTGTCGGTTTATCAGGATTCCTTGCAGCTTTCGGCCTTTTCGTAGTGCTGATCAGCTGTGCGCTCGATCCGCGTTCGCGTTACCACTTTCTCGTCGTCGAATATGGCCAGATGGAGTACCACGCTCATACCATGAACCCTGTTTCGAGCAGTAACCTGCTCAGCAGGGGTGTGTGGCACGACGCGACGTGGGTTATAGAGATGAGTTTGTTGACGCGGCGGTGCGAGGTGATTCGTCCGGGAATCATCACAGTGCAGGATCGTTGGAGACTGCGAGTGAAAGACGACGAAAGCATCTGCGTGACCGATGCGGATGATAACTCCGTGAGCTTGCCGCCGAAGCTCGTGCTGGAGTTCGTCTCTTGTGGTGAGTATGAGTACTTCGATGAAATCGTGGTGCGTTACATGGATTTGCATGAAGTGGCTGCGGCACGTGAATGCGCAGAGGTGCAGGTGCAGCATCTTCTCACCACGCTGCAAGCCGTCGTTTTCATGACCGGTACCGACAAACGGTATTCCATCATTGGGCGCAGTGCTGCTGGTAGTGTGGTGCGCGAGTTCGCGGCGTCGAGACTCTTAACGGCGGGAGTGTCGCTCAAGGAGGTCGTCACGGTCGACGATGCGGCGAGTACACTTGCAGCCGAAACGCTAGCGAATTGGCGCAAAAAAACTCTCACTCCTGTTGTCTGAAACGTAAACCGTCTTCGTCCCGCTCTCGAAAGAGGGCGGGATGATTGTTTCTGTGGATAACTCGATACGTCTCCCCTCATGACATACTTGTAGCACCCCTCGTCATTGCGAGGAGTCAGACGACGAAGCAATCCAGAGTAGATCGCTTCGTTATTCGTCGGACTCATTCCTCGCAATGACGAGAGAGGATGAAGTGTGTCGCGATGGGATATGTGTGGATAAGTATGTCCACGACTCAGTTGCGGACATTGTGCTACCAGTTCCGGATATTGTATGTTCGTATTCTGTACGGTATAATCCGTGTATCTTAGTTACACGGCGTGTGTCTAAGTTACACGGAGTTCCCTAGAGCAGTTGCTCGGGGAGTTTATGTATTATGCAGTTCAAATTGGAGTCACATTACCAACCTGCAGGCGATCAGCCGAAGGCGATTGAGCAGTTGACGCGAGGACTTCGCGAGGGTTTGGCGCGTCAAACATTGCTTGGTGTGACGGGGAGCGGAAAAACGTTCACGATGGCAAATGTCATCCAAAACGTGCAACGCCCCACGTTGGTTATCGCACACAACAAAACACTCGCGGCGCAGTTGTGCCAGGAGTTCCGCGAATTTTTTCCGCACAACGTCGTCGAGTATTTTGTAAGTTACTACGACTACTATCAACCCGAGGCCTATATTGCCCGCACCGACACATACATCGAAAAAGATGCACAGATCAATCAGGAAATCGATCGTCTTCGTCATGCCGCAACACAGGCATTATTGACGCGCCGCGATGTGATTATTGTTGCGTCGGTGTCGTGTATTTACGGTTTGGGGTCGCCCGACGAGTACAAAAAAACTGTTATGCACATTGTACGTGGCGAGCAGTGCGACCGTTCGGCGTTGCTTCGCCAGTTTGTCGACATGCAGTTTACGCGTACCACGGCCGATCTTTCGCGCGGTCAGTTTCGTGCGCAGGGCGATGTCGTCGAAATAATGCCCATGAACGAAGAATCGGTGTATCGCCTCGTGTGCGAAAACGGCGTGGTGCGCGAAATGTTTTTGCTCGACCCTGTGACACGCGCCATTCGCGAAGAGTTGCGCGACGCATGGTTTTTCCCTGCGAAGCATTACATGACCGATGCGTCGAACCGGGAACGAGCGTTGCAAGCTATTGAAAAAGAATTGGACACTCGACTCAAAGAATTCGACCGCGCAGGAAAGGTGCTTGAGTACGAGCGCTTATCGCGCAGAACGCGCTATGACATCGAGATGATCCGCAGCATTGGTTTTTGTAGCGGAATTGAAAATTATTCGTGGCACTTCGATCATCGAACAAAAGGTGAGCCACCGTACACGTTGCTTGATTATTTTGACAGTGACTTTTTAACCATCATCGACGAGTCGCATGTCACGTTGCCGCAAATCGGTGGTATGTTTGCAGGTGACCAAGCGCGTAAGCAAAATCTTGTTGACTTTGGTTTTCGGCTGCCGTCGGCGAAAGATAATCGACCTTTGCAATTCGAAGAGTTTAACAAAAAAATTGGGCAAACCGTGTTTGTTTCAGCGACGCCGAGTCAATATGAACGTGAGCATTCAGAACAGATCGTCGAGCAGATTATTCGACCGACAGGACTCGTCGACCCAGAGACGATTGTGATGCCGGTAATAGCGAAAACAGGAAGTTACAGTGGACAGGTTGCAGATCTTGTCGTGCGGATTGATGAAAGAGCGACGAAAGGTGAGCGGACATTGGTGACAACACTCACAAAAAAAATGGCGGAAGATCTGACAGAGTATTTGAAAGAACGAAAAGTCAAAGTGGCGTACATTCATTCCGATGTCGAAACGCTCGACCGAATCACCATTCTTACCGACCTGCGGAAGGGTGTGTATGACGTTGTCGTTGGCGTCAACCTTCTGCGCGAAGGGCTCGATTTGCCGGAGGTATCGCTCATCGCCATTCTCGACGCGGACAAAGAGGGCTTTCTGCGCAGTGAAACGTCGCTTATTCAAACGATCGGTCGCGCGGCGCGAAACGTCAACGGACAGGTTGTTCTCTACGCCGATGTCATGACGGGTTCGCTCAAACGTGCGTTGGCGGAAACAGACAGGCGGCGCACGCTGCAAATTGCACACAACATGAGGCACGGGATTACTCCAAAGTCGATTACAAAAAAAATCAGCGATATTCGTGCCGAGCTCATGGGAACGGCGGTCGACAAAACAAAAAAGATTTTGCGCATCGAAATGACGGCATCGCCAAAAGAATTACGCGCGGTGATTTTAGAAAAGAAAGAGGAGATGCAGGCTGCCGCAGAAAATTTGCTGTTTGAAACAGCGGGGCTGCTCCGCGACGAGATTGCTATACTCGAAGCAGAGCTGGCAGGAAAAGTTACGAAGAAAACAATACGCGAGCCTTCCAAAGGGAGGGCTCGCAGTCGAGATGGCTAAGCTTCTTCGCGTCGTTTTTTGAGCGCGCGTTCCAGCAGATCGGAGTAATGACCATATGGAGCGATTGTTTGCTCGATCGCAATTGCATCCTCCAGTTCAAGCAGCACACCGAATGTCGATGCGGGCTTTCCCGCAGCCTCGAGCCATGTGCACTCACTCTCGACCGCACGTTGCAACAGTCCAGGATCTTTCACTGCTTTGTAGCGTCGGCGATTGGAGATCGCTTCTTCAACCGCCACCCTCGCCGCACCCGTCACTTCGGGATTGGCGCGCAATGCTTCGAGCGTCGCAGTCGACGCAGCACGATCGTCACCCGTGTCGCGAACAGGTGCAGGATGCATTTCGTCGAACATTCTCTTGTCGTGCGGCAGAGCCATGGGTGTGGGGAGCGTGTCTGGCTCCTCCATGGGGAGAGGCGTTTCCCCGCTATCGAGACCTCCTCCGCCGAAGCTGAGAGGAAGACCGCCTTTATCTTTTTCAGAACTCATGAGAACCTCCACGCAAAACTGTATATGCAAAACCACATTGTCGTCAAAGGTGCGCGTGAGCACAACCTTAAAAATATCACCGTCACCATGCCGCGCAATAAGCTGGTGTGCATCACAGGGCTTTCTGGTAGCGGCAAGTCAAGTTTGGCGTTTGACACGATTTTTGCCGAAGGGCAGCGTCGTTATGTGGAGTCGCTGTCGGCGTATGCGCGGCAGTTTTTGGGGCAGATGCAAAAGCCAGATGTCGACGAAATTGAGGGTTTGTCGCCTGCGATTTCGATTGACCAAAAGGCGCACGGCAGAAACCCACGTTCGACTATTGCGACGATTACGGAAATTTATGACTATCTTCGTGTGCTCTATGCGCGGATCGGTGAACCGCACTGTCCGAATTGCACAACACGAATTGAGAAATTATCAGTCGACGAAATGGTGGATGTCGTGATTCGTGATGTGCATGCCAAGCCCACGACGAAAGCGGTGACGATTTTTGCGCCAATTATTCGTGGGAGAAAAGGCGAGTACTACCAGTTGCTGTACGATTTGTACAACAGTGGATTCGCAAAGGTGAGAATTGACGGCACCATGCATCGCTTGAGCGAAAAGATTTCGCTATCGCGCTACCAACAGCACACGATTGAACTTGTGGTTGATTCTTTTTTTATTACCAAGGGAGAGTTTGCGGAGGTCGGAGTGAGCGATAAAGACGCACGTCAACGTTTGAGCGAAGCGCTTGAAATTGCGATGACGCGTGGCGACGGTGTGGCAGTCGTCATAGATTCGGATGGCGCTGAACGCACGCTCTCGAGCAAATTTAGTTGCGTGTCGTGTGGGTTTTCGTTTCCGGAAATTGAGCCGCGATTATTTTCATTCAATTCACCGTATGGCGCGTGCACGGCGTGTTCGGGTTTGGGTACGGTTGATCTTTTTTCGTCGGAGGTGTGTGTGACGTGTGGCGGAAATCGACTGCGAAACGAGGCGTTGTATGTGCGGATCGCGGACAAGAGCATTGTCGACGTCACCGCAATGTCGGTCGATGCTGCAGTGACATTTTTTTTGCAATTGGAATTGAGCATTCGCGACAGAGAAATTGCAAACGCGGCGTTGAAGGAAATCGAGAACCGTTTGGGTTTCATGCTCGACGTGGGGTTGCATTATCTCTCACTCAATCGTGTCGCAGGTTCGCTTTCGGGTGGTGAAGCGCAGCGCATTCGCTTGGCGTCGCAAGTCGGCTCGCGGTTAACCGGTGCGCTCTATGTGCTTGACGAACCGACGATTGGTTTACACCAACGTGATAATGAACGGCTCATCAAGACGCTCGAAGATTTACGCGATCTTGGGAATAGTGTCATTGTTGTTGAGCATGACGAAGATACGATTCGTCGTAGTGACTACATGATCGAAATTGGTCCGGGGGCAGGTGTGCACGGCGGCAATGTTGTTGCGGTCGGTGATGTGCCGGAGATTTTCAGTCACAAAACGTCGCGTACCGCCGCCTACATTCGTGGCGACGAAAAAATTCCTGTTCCTGAAACACGTCGCAGTAAAGACGCAGGTGCGATCAAGGTGCGTGGTGCGACGGCGCATAATTTGCAAAACGTCGATGTTGATTTTCCGCTCCGGCGATTTGTGTGTGTGACGGGCGTGTCGGGAAGCGGTAAGTCGAGTTTGGCGTACGACGTCATGTACAAGGCAGTTGCAAAGAAGCTGAACGGGCCATCTACGAAGCGTGCCGATAGCGAGCAGTCAACATACGCATCTATTCTCGGTGTTGAGTACATCGACAAAGCGATCCTCATTGACCAGTCGCCAATTGGCCGAACGCCGCGTTCGAACCCTGCGACGTATACGGGGGCGTGGGGGCCGATTCGCGATCTTTTTTCCGTTACCGAAGAGGCGCGATTTCGCGGATATAAGCCGGGGCGGTTTAGTTTTAATGTTCCTGGTGGGCGGTGCGACCATTGTGAAGGCAAGGGTGTTATTGAAATTGAAATGCATTTTTTGCCGACGGTCTATGTGACGTGTGAGGTATGTAAAGGTAAACGGTTTAATCGCGAGACGCTCGATGTGACGTACAGCGGGAAAAATATTACCGACGTGCTCGAAATGACGATGGAAGAAGCGGCGGTATTTTTTAAGGACATTCCCGACATCGCCGATAAACTTGTTGCGCTGAATAGCGTTGGGCTTTCGTATGTTAAAATTGGCCAAAGCGCGACGACGCTTTCGGGTGGCGAAGCGCAGCGTGTGAAGCTGGCGACGGAACTTGCAAAACGGCAAACAGGAAAGACGCTGTATCTCTTCGACGAACCGACGACAGGTTTACATTTCGACGACGTGCGAAAATTGCTCGAAGTGATGCACGCGCTTGTCGACAAGGGGAACAGCATTGTCGTTATCGAGCACAATTTGGACGTCATTAAAACTGCGGATTACATCATCGACATGGGTCCCGAAGGTGGTGATATGGGCGGTACCGTCGTCGCAACAGGAACGCCCGAAGAAGTCGCCCGCCGCACCGACAGCCATACGGCAAAATATCTCAAAAAAGTACTGAAACGACGATAAGGGGTCAGGTCTTGTTATTACTCATTTGCATTGACGCGATGCACCGCTTCTGCTAGTATCCCCGCTTGTTCGCACCGTCGTGCGGCAAGAGGAGGCTTCATGGAATCAGTGAGTTTGCGGCGTCAACCGGTCGTTATTGTCGACAATTTGCGGGCTGGTTTGCTTCTCGAGGAGACCGACCGCGTCTATTCGACGATTCTCTTCAATGGGAGTTCATTCACAGGGCATGTCTTTGCGAAGCAGACGAAAACCATCGAATTCCCGACAGGTATGATGGGCAGAATGGCCGTCCTCGAAGTACTCTTCGAACGCAAGATGCTGGACGTTACCGGGATCAATGTGAGCGACTTCACGCTCGACGTCACGAAGGACATGATCAGTGCCGTTGCGTTGTCGGCGAAGCATGGCTACACGTGGCGCATCGGAGTTGCGGTGGCGTGTGCACTGCAGCAACGAGCGGACTGGATTCGCGGCATCTTCACTGCGGAAAGGGAAACGGTTCATGACCTTATCCGTGCCGTATGTCTCCCCTACCTCCGTGATGGAAAGCTGGAAACGAGGTTCGTCGACGACATGCACTCACGGCGTTGGCCAGAGGGATCGAGCCGCTCGAGCGATTACATTGACAAACACTTTCTCGCTACGAGAGCGACGACTGCTGCGTACATCTTTGCTCGCGAAAACGGCATCCCGGTCGACGATCGCATAGGGTTGACGTATATTCGACAGGAGGCGCTCGTTGGTGAGCTGGCGAGCTCGAGGCGGATTCCGTGGATTGAATCTGGGGTCGATGCGTTGTAGATTAGCGTAGAAATTGGTGCGGTTGTGAGGTTCGCTCACGCCGCACCGTTTTGTTTTTTTTGTTCGCAAAATGGATGATCGTCGCTTTCCCTCCCACAAAATTCACAATTCAAGACCTGACCCTTTTTTGTCTTTTTGGGAAGCGCAGGCCACATTATTGCGAGGCATGCAGTCAAAATGCTGATGTCGCGGACAGTGATGTCGTTGATGCCGACCGTCGTCAAAATAATTGCCATGTGCAATGCGCCGAGAAAACCTGCGACCCACGTCCACACGTTGATCAACATAAGAATGCCGATGATGACGTCAAGGATTGCGGTGCCGATCATCGCGCTCTCGAGCGATCCAGGAATGAGGTTGTACGCCCATGGTTGCAGCATGGCGCCCCACGAAAGTGGATTGCGAAAAATGAGAATGCCGACCCACAGAAATGTAATACCTGTGCCAACGCGGAGAATGTGATACGTTCCTGTCTTCATAAGAATATTTTTTAATGAGGAAAATTTGTGCCGTTGAGCGAAAGTGTATAGTGTAAGTGCGTGCCTGCAGTGATTATGATCCCAAAGTTTCTTACAGTAAAGAATGGTGCGCTTCCTGACACTCCAGGCGTGTATTTTTATTACGATGCGAAAGGGACATTGCTGTATATTGGAAAGGCGACGAGCCTTAGGAAACGGGTGGGGTCGTATTTTGTGAAGGCACATGATGCGCGGATCGGTGAACTCGTTCTGAAGATTGCACGTATTGACTACATCGAAATGCCGACAGTGATTGAGGCGCTTGTGCTCGAAGCGAATCAAATTCGTACACATCAACCGCCGTACAACGTGTTGCAGCGCGACGACAAAAGTTTTTTGTATTTGTGTGTGACGCGAGAAGATTTTCCGAAGCCAATATTGTTGCGTGGGCTCGATTTGGAACGAATGGGTGTGCAGCCATTTTCAACAAC